>NZ_JBIVMX010000022.1:53285-81883 GCF_044753305.1 Pseudomonas sp. NPDC088429
ACGGCTTCAGCGCCGAGTGGGGCATGGAGCAGAACGTTCGCGACAGCCGCATTTCGATGCTGTACGAAGGCACCACCGGTATCCAGGCACTCGACCTGCTCGGCCGTAAAGTGCTGATGACCCAAGGCGAGGCTTTGAAAGGCTTCACCAAGATCGTCCACAAGTTCTGCCAGACCAACGAAGGCAACGAAGCCGTTGCAGAATTCGTTGCACCGCTGGCGGCAATCAACAAGGAATGGGGCGAGCTGACCATGAAGGTCGGTATGGCTGCCATGAAAGATCGCGAAGAAGTCGGCGCGGCCTCCGTGGACTACCTGATGTACTCCGGTTACGCCTGCCTGGCTTACTTCTGGGCCGACATGGCCCGTCTGGCAGCTGCGAAGCTGGCAGAAGGCACTGGCGACGCAGCGTTCTACACCGCCAAGCTGCAAACCGCGCGCTTCTACTTCCAGCGCATCCTGCCGCGTACCCGTACCCACGTGGCCACCATGCTGTCGGGCGCCAACAACCTGATGGACATGAAAGAAGAAGACTTCGCGCTGGGCTACTAAGCCTTAACGCAGTCTCTTGAAAAACCGCTGCACCTTCGGGTGCAGCGGTTTTTTTTTGCGCTGGATTTGTCCCCAACTCTGGGGACGTTTCCCCAGCGGAAACGGTGAGCTGAAATCGCGCGGCCCCAGCGTTTATTGATTCAAAATGTTTCACGGAAGGATGGCCAATTAATTGCACTGCGCTGATTGACCGGCGCTCACGAGAAATCCTCTGCTGTTCCACGACACCTCTCGCCCGGCGACTTCATGACAACAACCGTCAGGGTGAAGCACATGAACATCAGTCGACTTGTCTGGCTACCCCTCGCACTCGCAGCTTCCGGCGCAATGGCCGCAACGCCCGCCGAAGTGGATCCTCCGGTACCGGAAGTGCCGCGCCTGCAATCGCTGCGCGGCATGCTGCCGCCCGATCCGTCGGGGACAGAAGGCGGGCGCAAGGTCGACTTGATGACCGACTACGTGCTCAACCGCTCCGCCGCGATTCTGCTCGGTAAAGCGCTGTTCTGGGACATGGAGGTCGGCAGCGATGGCGCCACCGCGTGCGCATCCTGCCACTACCACGCCGGCGTCGATCACCGCATCACCAACCAGGTCAACCCCGGCCAGGCGCATACCAATGCCAACGTCGCCTCGATTTTCAACAAGCCCTTTGTGGCCTCCGACATCCCCGGTGACGTAGCGTCCTACGCGACCTTGTCCGGCGGCAAGGGCGGGCCGAACTACACGCTGAAGAAAACCGACTTTCCGACTCACGTGCTAAGCAATCCACTGGATCGCAACTCGCCGATCGTTTATTCGACTGACGATGTGGTCGGCTCCCAAGGTGTATTCGACGCCAACTTCGTCAAACCCAATCAGCCACGTTTCGACAAATGCACTCAGCAGCCCGATGGCATCTTTCAAGTTGGCGGCATCAATGTGCGCCGCAGCACCGGGCGTAACGCGCCGTCGGTGATCAACGCGGCGTTCAACGTGCGCAACTTCTGGGACGGTCGGGCGAATAACGTGTTCAACGGTTTTTCACCGTTCGGCAATCGCGATCCCGATGCCGGGATTTACGTGACCGCCGAGCGCAGCACCGTAGCAAGCAAAGTCCGACTCGCGCTCAACGACGCCTCCGCCGCCTCACAAGCGGTGGGCCCGCCCGGTAGCGGGGTGGAGATGTCCTGCGGCGGTCGCACCTTCGCCGACATTGGGCGGCGCATGCTTGATCAGCTAATGCTCAAGCAGCAACGAATTTCCTCCAACGATTCAGTACTCGCTTCAGTTTCCGGCGCGCGGCGTCCGACCTACCGCGAACTGATCAAGAACGCCTTCCAGCCCCGCCTGTGGAACGCCACACAAAACGTGTTGGTGGGCGGTGCGCCGTATACGCAGATGGAGGCTAATTTTCCGTTGTTCTTCGGACTGGCGATTCAGCTGTACGAATCCACGCTGATCTCCGATCAAGCGCCGATCGATGCCTACCTGCAGGGCGACGCCACTGCGATGAGCGCGCAGCAAGTCGAAGGCATGAACCTGTTTCTTAACAAGGGCAAATGCGTCAACTGCCACGGCGGCCCGGAGCTGACCAACGCCGCCAGCCGTTTGCTGATGCACCCGCGTGAACGCATCGAACGCATGGTCATGGCCGACAACCTCACCACGCTCTACGACAACGGCTTCTACAACACCGGCGTGCGCCCGACCTCTGAAGACCTCGCGCTTGGCGGGTCAGATGCGTGGGGCAATCCATGGTCGTTCAGCCGTCAGTACAACAAGTTGCTGCAGGGCGGCAGCATTGCCGATCCGCTGGACGTCGATGTCTGCACCTTCGAAGCACCGCTCAGCGCCGCGATCCCTTGCGACGCCACGCTCAAACCCAACGTCAACTTCCGCGATTCGGTCGACGGCGCCTTCAAAACCCCGACCCTGCGCAACATCGCGCTGACCGGGCCGTATTTCCACAACGGCAGCCGCTCGACGCTCAAGCAAGTGATGGAGTTCTACAACCGTGGTGGCGACCGCCGTGGTGAGGACGCCAACAACACCAGCGGTTTCGAGCACCGGTCGGCCAATCAGCACAACACCTCGAACCTCGATCCGGACATGACCAATCTCAACCTGACCCCGGATGAGATCGATGCGCTGGTGAAATTCATGGAAGTCGGCCTGACCGATCCGCGCGTGGCCTGGGAGCGGGCGCCGTTCGATCATCCATCGCTGGTCATTCCGCAGGGCCATATCGGTGATGAAAATGCGGTGACCCAACGTCCGGCCAGTCCGAAGGTCACGACTCGCCAGGCAGCGGATGCTGCGCTCAATCTCAAGCCTTACGGTGCCGAAGGTCGCAGCCCGGCGGAGGGCCCGTTGCTGCCGTTCTACAACGATCTTTGAGGGCGATTTTCTGGGCTGGCCATCAGTAATGATGGCCAGCCCGTCGAGCAAGGTAAAAAACTGAGCAAATCGCTCAGAATCCCAGGCCTTCTGCCGTTAAAGAGACTGCATGTGATCTGGATCACATTGTGTGTGCTTAACTGCATGCATTGCAGGCACAATGCCATTACTTTGCCAGACGGTCGGAGCTTTACCCTTGCCGCGTTCTTCCGCTGTACGTTTCAGTCATTTCCTACCCTCACTGCTGTTGTTACTTGCGGGGTTGGCGGCTGCGTACGTCAAAGACCTCAACGTATTCTTCACTTCGCTGTTCAACGTGTTGCCGACGTTGGTGCTGTTGCTGGGCGGGGCTTATTGCGCGGTTTACCGCCGCCAGCGCGAACTGTTTCTGATGCTCACGGTGTACATCGCCTACTTTCTGCTCGACACCCAGACCGACTATTACCGCGACAACGGCAAGGTGCGCGACGACGCTGCCGTGGTGTTTCATCTGGTCTGCTTGCTGCTGCCGTTGTTGTTCGGTCTGTTCGCGGCGTGGCAGGAGCGCACGCACCTGTTTCAGGACATGGTCGCGCGTTTCGCTGTTTTACTCGCCTTCGGCAGTGTCGCGCTGGGGCTTGAGCAAAGTTATCCCCAGGCGCTTTTGATCTGGCTTTCCGAGATTCGCTGGCCGGCACTGCATGGCGCATGGATGAGCCTGATCCAGCTCTCCTATCCAGTGTTCATCTCGGCATTCCTGCTGCTGGCGTGGCAATACTGGCGCAACCCGCGTCCGTTGCACGCGGCGCAATTGGTCGGTTTACTCGGTGTGTTCTGGATGCTGCCGAAAACTTTCATCCTGCCGTTCACCCTGAACATCATGTGCAGCCAGGTGATGTTGATGATCGCCGCTGCCGTTGCGCACGAGGCTTATCAAATGGCCTTCCGCGACGAGTTGACTGGTTTGCCGGGACGCCGCGCGCTCAACGAACGCATGCAGCGCCTCGGGCGCAACTATGTGCTGGCGATGAGCGACGTCGACCACTTCAAGAAATTCAACGACACCCACGGCCACGATGTCGGCGACCAAGTGTTGCGTCTGGTCGCCAGCAAGCTGTCGAAAATCAGCGGTGGCGGTAGGGCGTATCGCTATGGCGGTGAGGAATTCGCCTTGGTGTTCGCAGGCAAAACCCTTGAAGAGTGTATGCCGCACCTGGAAGTGATCCGCGAATCGATTGCGTCCTACAACATTCAGCTGCGCAATCAGGAAAACCGTCCGCAGGATGATCAGCAAGGTCGTCAGCGTCGTGCCGGTTCCGGCGCGTCGAGTGTGTCGGTGACGGTGAGCATCGGCGTCGCTGAACGTCTGGAACAACGCACGCCGGAGCAAGTCTTGAAATCCGCTGACGAAGCGCTCTACAGCGCCAAAGGTGCAGGGCGAAACTGCGTCGTCGCATTCGGCCAGAACCGCCGCGGCGCGGTGCGCATGGACACCGCTGCGGGTTGAGTGATGACGGCGCATTCAGCGTCTGCACAATGATTGTCGGGCGTGGTGGTCGGCAGTAGGTTGAAGCAATCTGCTGACGGAGAAGCCACCATGCCTGAGTACAAAGCCCCGCTGCGCGACATGCGCTTTCTGATCGATCACGTCTTCGACTTCCACGCCAACTACGCCGCCCTCGGCGCGGATGACGCGAGCCCGGACATGATCAACGCGATCCTTGAAGAGGGCGCGAAGTTCTGTGAGAACGTTCTGGCACCGCTCAATCGCAGCGGTGACGAAGAGGGCTGCCATTTCGACAATGGCGTGGTGACAACGCCTAAAGGCTTCAAGGATGCTTTCGCACAATACGTCGACGGCGGCTGGCACGGTCTGGCGGCGGATCCGGTGTATGGCGGTCAAGGCCTGCCGAGTTCGCTGGGGCTGGTGATCAGCGAGATGGTCGGCTCCAGCAACACCTCGTGGGGCATGTACCCGGGCCTGACCCACGGCGCAATGTCGGCCATCCATGCCCACGGCACCGCCGAGCAAAAAGAAACCTACCTGAGCAAACTCACCGCCGGCCAATGGACGGGCACCATGTGCTTGACCGAAGCCCATTGCGGCACCGATCTGGGCATCATCAAAACCCGCGCCGTGCCTCAGGCTGACGGCAGTTACGCAGTCACCGGCAGCAAGATTTTCATCTCCGCCGGCGAGCACGACATGAGCGACAACATCATCCATCTGGTGTTGGCCAAGCTGCCGGACGCGCCGGCCGGCACTAAAGGCATTTCGTTGTTTATTGTGCCGAAATTCCTCGCCGATACCGCGGGTGAGGCGGGCGAGCGCAACGGCGTGTCCTGCGGTTCGATCGAACACAAAATGGGCATCAAGGCCTCGGCCACTTGCGTGCTCAACTTCGACGGCGCCAAGGGCTTCTTGATCGGCGAGCCGAACAAGGGCCTCAACTGCATGTTCACCATGATGAACCACGCACGGCTCGGCACCGGCATGCAGGGTCTGTGTCTGGGCGAGGCGAGCTTCCAAGGCGCGATCAAATATGCCAACGACCGCTTGCAGATGCGCTCGTTGACCGGCGCCAAAGCACCGGACAAAGCCGCCGATCCGATCATCGTCCACCCCGACGTGCGGCGCATGTTGCTGACCATGAAAGCCTTCAACGAAGGCAACCGCGCGCTGACCTATTTCACTGCGCAACTGCTCGATACCGCGCACCTGAACAGCGATGCCGAGGCGCGTCAGGAGGCTGAAGACCTGCTGGCGTTCCTCACGCCGATCTGCAAAGCATTCATGACCGACAGCGGGCTGGAAGTGACCAACCTCGGCATGCAGATATTTGGCGGCCACGGTTTTATTCGCGAGTGGGGCATGGAGCAATTGGTGCGCGATTGCCGGATTGCGCCGATCTACGAGGGCACCAACGGCATTCAGGCGCTCGATCTGCTCGGGCGCAAGGTGCTCGGCAGTCAGGGCAAGTTGCTGCGTGGGTTTACCAAGATCGTCCACAAGTTCTGCGCGGCCAACGCCGAGCATCCGCAGTTGGGCAGCTTCGTTGCGCAGCTCAACGAGCTGAATCAGCAGTGGGGCGATCTGACCATGAAGGTCGGCATGGCGGCGATGAAGAACCCGGATGAAGTGGGCGCGGCGTCGGTGGATTATTTGATGTACAGCGGTTACATCATTCTCGGGTATCTGTGGTTGCGCATGGCGTTGGTGGCGCAGGCGCAACTGGAGGCAGGCGAGGGTGAGGCGGATTATCTGCGCGGGAAATTGGCGACGTGCGAGTTTTACTTCAAGCGACTGTTGCCGCGTACGGCGGCGCATCGGGCGGCGATTGAGGCGGGGAGTGATTGTTTGATGAAGTTGCCTGCTGAACTGTTTTCTCTGTAGGAAAAAGCAAAAGATCGCAGCCTTCGGCAGCTCCTACAGGGAATTTGGGGTTGGCGGGGCTGCGATCTTTTTTTGGTGACTAAAAATAACAAATCAGTCACTGGTTGACCCTATGTGTCGCAAAAGTTGTTGAGGTACACTCGGGCTCAACGAAAACACCCTTCACGAATAACCTGTTTAGATCTTGCGAGGTTTGCCATGGCTGACTACAAAGCGCCGCTGCGCGATATGCGCTTCGTCCTCAATGAAGTGTTCGAGGTCGCCAAACTCTGGGCCGAACTGCCGGCCCTGGCCGAAACCGTCGACGCTGAAACCGTTGAAGCCATTCTCGAAGAGGCCGGCAAGGTCACCAGCAAAAGCATCGCGCCGCTGAGCCGTGCCGCTGACGAAGAAGGTTGTCATTGGGCCGACGGCGCCGTCACCACCCCGGCCGGTTTCCCACAGGCTTATCAGACTTACGCCGAAGGCGGTTGGGTCGGCGTTGGCGGTGATCCAGAGTTCGGCGGCATGGGCATGCCCAAAGCCGTGTCGGCGCAAGTCGAAGAAATGGTCAACTCCGCCAGCCTGTCCTTCGGTCTGTACCCGATGTTGACCGCCGGCGCCTGCCTGTCGATCAACGCCCACGCCAGCGAAGAGCTGAAAGCCGCGTACCTGCCGAACATGTACGCCGGCGTCTGGGCCGGTTCGATGTGTCTGACCGAGCCGCACGCCGGCACCGATCTGGGGATTATTCGTACAAAAGCCGAGCCTCAGGCCGACGGTTCCTACAAGGTCAGCGGTACCAAGATCTTCATCACCGGTGGTGAACACGACCTCACCGAAAACATCATTCACCTGGTGCTGGCGAAACTGCCGGACGCCCCGGCGGGCCCGAAAGGCATCTCGCTGTTCCTCGTGCCGAAGTTCATGGTCAATGCCGATGGCAGCCTCGGCGCGCGCAACCCGGCGAACTGCGGTTCGATCGAACACAAAATGGGCATCCAGGCGTCTGCGACCTGCGTGATGAACTTCGACGAGGCCGTGGGTTATCTGGTCGGCGAGCCGAACAAAGGCCTCAACGCGATGTTCACCATGATGAACTACGAGCGTCTGGGCGTCGGCATCCAAGGCCTGGCGACCGGCGAGCGCTCGTACCAGAACGCCGTTGAATATGCGCGCGACCGTCTGCAAAGCCGTTCGCCAACCGGCGCGCAGAACAAAGACAAAGTCGCTGACCCGATCATCGTCCACCCGGACGTGCGGCGCATGCTGCTGACCATGAAAGCCTCCAACGAAGGCGGCCGTGCGTTCTCCACCTACGTGGCGATGCAACTCGACACCGCCAAGTTCAGCGAAGATGCCACCATCCGCAAGCGTGCGGAAGATCTGGTCGCGCTGCTGACGCCGGTGGCCAAAGCATTCCTCACCGATCTGGGTCTGGAAACCACCGTGCACGGCCAGCAGATTTTCGGCGGCCACGGCTATATCCGCGAGTGGGGCCAGGAGCAACTGGTGCGTGACGTGCGCATCACCCAGATCTACGAAGGCACCAACGGCATTCAGGCGCTGGATCTGGTCGGTCGCAAGATCGTCGGCAGCGGCGGCGCGTTCTACAAGCTGTTCGCTGACGAAATCCGCCACTTCACTGCCACCGCGAGCGCCGATCTGGGCGAATTCACCAAGCCGCTGAACGATGCCGTCAACACCCTCGACGAGTTGACCTCGTGGCTGCTGGATCGGGCGAAAAACAACCCGAACGAAATCGGCGCGGCCTCGGTCGAATATCTGCAAGCGTTTGGCTACGTTTCCTACGCGTACATGTGGGCACTGATGGCCAAAGCTTCGCTGGGCAAAGAAGCGCAGGACGATTTCTATGCGAGCAAGCTCGGCACGGCACGCTTCTACTTCGCCCGTTTGCTGCCGCGTATTCACTCGTTGAGCGCGTCGGTGAAGGCTGGTAGCGAGTCGTTGTTCCTTTTGGATGCGGCGCAATTTTGACGATGTAACGTCATGTAAGCATTTGCTTACATGACGTGCTGCTGTTCTCCCATATGCGTGGATTGGATCCACGGCTAATCTACATTTCATGGACGTCGCGCAGGAAGCGCAAAGCAACAACACGGACACGTAGGATTCTGCCAGGGTGGCGGAGTGAAATGGATGTCAGGGAAACAGTCTGCAAAGCCCCGCTTCGGCGGGGTTTTCTTTTGCCTGCAGAAAAGTGCTCAGACCAACGGATCGAGCGGCGGCCTGACTTCGCGCTCCATCACTTCTTCCAGCAATGTCTGCAACAGCGCCAACGGTGCCTGCTGACGTTGCACATCGCGACAGACCAGCCCAACTTTCAGCGGCACCCGTGGTTCGCTCAGCGGTTTCCACAGCAGATCCTGATCGTCGTATTCCTTTTGCGAACGCCCCGGCAGCACCGTCGCCAGTTTGGTGTGCGGCAGACTGTCGAGAATCCCCACCATATTGTTCAGCTCGGCTTGCACCTGCGGACGGCGCCCGAGGGCGGTCAGTTGTGCCTGCCAGATCTGGCGGATCTGGAATTCTTCACCCAACAGCAACATCGGCAGCTCGGCGGCCTGGCGCATCGAGACTTTCTTGAATTCGCGTAGCGGATGATCCGCCGGGATCACCAGCGTTAGTTCATCTTCGTAAAGCATCACGCCATGCAAACCCGGTTGGCGCGGCGGTAGATAACTGATGCCAATATCCAGCGAGCCATTGAGCAAACGTCGCTCGATCTCAAGTCCGGTCAATTCATAAATCTGCACCACCAGATGCGGCTGTGCCTTGCGCACGCGCTCAAGCATTTGCGGCACCAGACTGGTGTGAACCGTTTGCAACACGCCGATCGCCAGCGTTCGCAGCGCCTGGCCCTTGAAGTTGCCCAACGCCTCGCGTGCCCGTTGCAAACCGTCGAGCAGCGGCAAGGCGTGGTTATACAAAGTGTGCGCGGCGAGGGTTGGCAGCAGGCGTTTGCTGCTGCGTTCGAACAGAGTGATGTCGAGGTTTTGTTCGAGCTGGCGGATCTGCTGCGACAGCGCCGGTTGCGAGATCGACAGGCGCTCCGCCGCCCGGCCGACATGGCCTTCTTCGTAGACCGCGACGAAATAACGCAGTTGTTTAAAATCCATAAGTAATGCTTATCGAAAATGCTGGAAAAACGAAATGGCCCGAAGCCGTCAGTGAGCCTAGTCTAACCGCATTCACACGGCTTACAGGGCCAGAAAGCGCGATGAATAGCGTTCGCTCCGACAGTGTTTACATAGGCAGTTCAAAACACCTCAAACGAGGTTTTTTGCAATGAATCTGTTCAGTTTGCGGCGCCAGACGCCGAGTCTCGATGACCTCGCTTTCGAGGCCAATCCATCTGACCATAATGAAAATCTCAGCGCCGAGCGCCTGATGCCCAGCGTCGAACGGCCGCAACAGGTGTTCGTCCGTGGTCAGGGTTCGTGGCTATGGGACAGCAACGATCGTGCGTATCTCGACTTTTCCCAGGCCGGTGGCGCCAACAGCCTTGGTCACAGCCCTTCGGCGCTGGTCAAAGCCATCAGCAGTCAGGCGCAGGCGCTGATCAATCCCGGTTTCAATCTGCACAATCGCGGCATGCTCAGCCTCGCCGAACGCCTGTGCGCCGCCACCTCCAGCGATCAGGCTTACCTGCTCAACAGCGGCAGCGAAGCCTGTGAAGCGGCGATCAAACTGGCGCGCAAGTGGGGCCAACTGCATCGCGGCGGCGCGTCGCGGATTATTGTTGCGAAGCAGGGTTGTCATGGTCGTAGTCTGGCGACGATTTCCGCCTCGGACAGTTGCAACCTGCACAACCGTTTCGCGCCGCTGCTGCCGGGTTTTGATCTGGTGCCGTTCAACGACTTGCCGGCGCTACACGCGGCGGTCGATGCGCAAACCGTGGCGATCATGCTGGAGCCGATCCAGAGCGATGCCGGTGTAATTCCAGCCACCGAGCACTACCTCAAAGGCGTCGAGCGTCTGTGCCGTGAACTCGGCATTCTGCTGATCCTCGACGAAGTGCAAACCGGCATCGGCCGCTGCGGCACGTTGCTCGCCGAACAGTCCTACGGCGTACGCGCGGATATCGTCGTGCTCGGCAAAGGGCTTGGCGGCGGTGTGCCGTTGGCCGCGTTGCTGGCACGGGGCAAAGCCTGTTGTTTCGAAGCAGGCGAACTCGGCGGCACCCATCACGGCAACGCACTGATGACAGCGGCCGGTCTGGTGGTGCTCGACAGCGTGCAAGACCGCAGCTTTCTCGAACAGATCAACGACAACGGCCAACATCTGCGCGAAGGCATGGCCCGATTGGCGCACCGCTACGACCACGGCGAACTGCGTGGCCAAGGCCTGTTCTACGGACTGACCCTGTCAGACGATTCCGCCGAAGCCGTCGTCCACGCCGCCCTGCACGAAGGCCTGCTGCTCAACGCTCCGCAAGCCAACTGCCTGCGCTTCACCCCGGCCCTCACCGTGAGCAAAACCAACATCGACGAAATGCTCCTGCGCCTCACCCGCGCCTTCGCCCGCGTGCGCACCGCACAACTGCAATGCCGCAAAGGGATTGCCGTCTGAGCTGAAGTTTCCTACCCGAATTAAAGAACCGTCTCGCGGTATAACGCACGCCCCACGCCTGATTCTTTTGGCGTGGGGCGTTTTTTTTGTGGCCGGGTTTTGCAGGTGGCAATTAATGCTTGAGCGATGGAGCCGCTCATGTTTTTTAAGCTCAGCCGTTGCTACGACAAATCGAGAACCTGTCGACCAAGGAAATTGAGGAGCCAGCTCATGGGTGAAAAATTCAAAAGTGAAATTTCTGAATCGATACACGAGTCAGCCTTTGCACTGCTTGATGTCGGTGCCATCAGCAAGGCATTGATGCGGGAGTTTGATGAGTCGTGCCTCGTTGCAATTTCTGAGGCTGCTCGGCGTCAATCTGATGCAGACGCGGAAAATGCTAGTGAACCCTGACGAACGGCGCGGGTCGATTAGCTTGTATGGCTCAAGTGAGCCAACCCCCATTCAGGAGCTGCCCCATGGATTTTATTCGGATCATCATCGCTATTTTGTTGCCGCCACTGGGTGTGTTTCTGCAGGTCGGGTTTGGCGGGGCGTTCTGGTTGAACATTCTGCTGACGTTGTGCGGGTATATTCCGGGGATCGTGCATGCGGTGTATATCATCGCCAAGCGCTGAGTCAGATGCATGCCCTGTAGGAGCTGCGGCACGCTGCGATCTTTTGATTTTGATTTTGATTTTGATTCGAGGATCAGGATCAAAAGATCGCAGCGTGCCGCAGCTCCTACAGGGAGAGGGTTTCAGTCTGTAGATCCCATCACCCGCCGATAGAACTTCCACTCCTGTTCCAGCGCATGCGCCTGATTGGTGGCGCGGCGGAAGCCGTGGCGCTCGTCGGGGTAATAATGGGCTTCGACCGGGATGCCGTTCTGCTCCAGTGCCGTGACCATGTCGCGGGTCTGTTGCGGGACAACCACCGCGTCCAGTTCACCCTGAAAGAAAATCACCGGCACGCGGATGGTGTTTGCGTGCAACAACGGTGTACGGGCGGCGTAGCGTTCGGCGTCTTTTTCGGGATCGCCAATGAGCCAGTCCAGATAATCCCCTTCGAACTTGTGCGTCGCTCGCGCCAACGCCACCGGGTCGCTGACCCCGTAAAGGCTGGCGCCCGCACGGAAAACCTGTTTGAACGCCAGCGCACACAACGTGGTGTAACCGCCCGCGCTGCCACCCCGAATGAATGCCCGTTCCCCATCGATCAAGCCTTGGTCGGCAAGATACGCGACGACGGCACAAGCATCCTCGACATCCACCTCGCCCCAGCTCAGATACAACGCCTGACGATATTCCCGGCCATAACCGCTGCTGCCGCGATAGTTGAGATCGGCGACGGCGAAGCCGCGTTGCGTCCAGTATTGGATGCGCGGGTCGAGCATCGGATAGCAGGCCGATGTCGGGCCGCCGTGAATGAACACCACCAGCGGTGGTTTCGTCTCTCCGCTCATGGCTGGATAAAAGAACCCGTGCGCCTCACCCGATCCACTCGGATAACGCAACGTTTGCGGACGGCTGATGCGTTCGGCAGGCAAAGGCGCGACTCCACCGGCCAGCACTTGCACTTCACGCGTCTCACGATCAATGGTGATGACCGCCGCAGGACTGATCGGCGAGGCGGCGATGCAGTAAATAAACTGCGCGTCCAAAGCCAGATGACGGAAGCGGCTGTAGTCGCCGGTGTAATCTTCATCGCCCAAAGTCAGGCGACCAAAACCACCTTCACTCCAACTGGCTAAAACCGAATCTTCTACAGGCAACCAGGTGCAGCCGCCCAACTGCCAAGGCGCCGGAGCATGATCGGCCGGCGCGGCAGGCAGTGGCGCCAAACCATCAGAAGTCTCAGCCCACGGCTGCCAGAATCCACCGCGATCGGTCAGGCAATACAGCCGACCTTCAGCGTCAAATCGTGGCTGTTGAACGGACTCTTCAACCTCATCGCCAGCAACGCAGCGCGGCGAACCAAAGGCGCCGTCAGCCAAGCGTTCAGCCACCATCAACCGCGTCGACGTCCACGGCTGATGCGGCCGGCTCCACTCGACCCACGCTAAACGCTGGCCATCCGGGCTGATAGTGGGCGCAGCATAAAAATCCGCGCCCTCAACCAACAAATGCCGCGCGCCGTCAGCCAGATCAATCGCCACCAACCGATGCTGATCGCGCAGCTCTTCCACCGCCAGCACCTGGCCATTGGCAAAATGCAGATCGCCGTAACGACAATCACCCGAGGTCAGCGCCTCAGGCGCTCCATCCAGCGTCTGCCGATACAACTGCTGATCCGCCTCAGCGACGAAAACCACCCCGTCCGGCGTCAGACAAAACGCACCACCGCCATATTCGTACACGCGACTGCGTACGCTGAAGCCATCCGGCGTCAGACGTTTCGCCACACCATCGCGCCAATGCCAGATCCGGCACGCGGCATCTTCCGGACGATATTCATTCCAGAACAGCCCGTTGGCGCCGAGCTGAAGTTCGGCGAAGTCCATGCCGGCAGCGACGGCTTGCGAGGCGCTGAATGGCTCAGCCCTTGGCGATGAGGCGCGAGTTTCGTTCATTGCGGAAGGCCAGTTGTTCGATGGTTTGGGTGGCGGTCTCGGCTTCTTCGCGGGCCTTGAGAATCACGCCGTGGTGTTCGGATTTGCTGCACACCGGGTCGGCATTGCTCGCATCACCGGTGAGCATGAATGCCTGGCAGCGGCAGCCGCCGAAGTCTTTTTCTTTCTCGTCGCAGGAGCGGCACGGCTCGGGCATCCAGTCGTAACCGCGAAAGCGGTTGAAGCCGAACGAGTCGTACCAGATGTGTTGCATGCTGTGATCGCGCACATTGGGAAATTGCACCGGCATCTGCCGGGCGCCGTGGCAGGGCAGGGCGGTGCCGTCCGGCGTGACCGTCAGAAAGATACTGCCCCAACCGTTCATGCAGGCTTTCGGGCGTTCTTCGTAGTAATCCGGGGTGACGAAAATCAGCTTGCACGGATGCCCTTCGGCTTCCAGCTTCGCCCGATATTCGTTGGTGATGCGTTCGGCGCGCACCAGTTGTTCCTTGGTCGGTAACAGGCCGACACGATTGAGCTGCGCCCAACCGTAGAACTGGCAAGTGGCGAGCTCGACGAAGTCCGCTTCGAGCGCGATGCACAGCTCGATGATGCGGTCGATCTTGTCGATGTTGTGCCGATGGGTGACGAAGTTCAGCACCATCGGATAGCCGTGGGCCTTCACCGCGCGGGCCATTTCCAGCTTCTGCGCGAAGGCTTTTTTCGAACCGGCGAGCAGGTTGTTCACTTGCTCGTCGCTGGCCTGGAAACTGATCTGGATGTGATCGAGGCCGGCCTTTTTGAAGTCGCTGATTTTTTGCTCGGTCAGGCCGATGCCGGAAGTGATCAGATTGGTGTAGAAACCCAATTGCCGCGCTTCATGAATCAGCTCGGCGAGATCCTGGCGCACCAGCGGCTCGCCACCGGAAAAGCCCAGTTGCGCAGCGCCCATCTCCCGCGCCTCGCGAAACACCTTGATCCATTGTTCTGTGCTCAGCTCTTTGCCCTGCTCAGCGAAATCCAGCGGATTGGAGCAGTACGGGCATTGCAGCGGGCAGCGGTAGGTCAGCTCGGCGAGCAGCCACAGCGGCAGGCCGATTTCAGGCTTGGGCGGCAGATCAGGCAAGTTCGATCCAGTGCTGTGCACGGGCAACCTCCATGAATTGCTCGATGTCATCACCGAGCTCAGGCACGCCGGGGAACTGCTCATCGAGTTGGGCAATGATCGCCGCAACGTCGCGTTCGCCGTCGATCAAACCGCCGATCAGCGCGGCGCTGTCGTTGAGTTTGATCATGCCTTCGGGGTAAAGCAGCACGTGACCTTTTTGCGCCGGTTCGTACTGGAAGCGGTAGCCGGGACGCCAGGTCGGGACTTTGCTGCGGTCGAAACTCATAAGGTGATTCCTTTATGCCAGACGCGTTGTTCGGTGACGCTGTGATACGGCGGGCGGTTCAGTTCGTAGGCCATGCTCATGGCATCGAGCATGCTCCAAAGAATGTCCAGTTTGAACTGGAGAATTTCCAGCATGCGCTCCTGGCCTTCGCGCGTCTTGTAGTGCTCGAGCGTGATCGCCAGACCATGCTCGACATCACGCCGTGCCTGACCGAGGCGGGTGCGGAAATATTCGTAACCGGCGGGGTCGATCCACGGGTAATGCTGCGGCCAACTGTCGAGGCGCGATTGGTGGATCTGCGGCGCGAACAGTTCAGTCAGCGAGCTGCTGGCGGCTTCCTGCCAACTGGCGCGGCGGGCAAAGTTGACGTAGGCGTCGACGGCGAAACGCACGCCGGGCAATACCAATTCCTGGGAGCGCAGTTGATCCGGGTCGAGACCGACCGCTTGACCGAGTCGCAGCCAGGCTTCGATGCCGCCGTCTTCACCGGGGGCACCGTCGTGATCGAGCAGACGCTGAATCCACTCGCGGCGGATTTCGCGATCCGGGCAATTGGCAAGGATCGCCGCGTCTTTCAGGGGGATGTTCACCTGATAGTAGAAGCGGTTGGCGACCCAGCCCTGAATCTGCTCGCGTGTGGCGCGGCCTTCATACATCGCCACGTGGTAGGGGTGGTAGATGTGGTAGTAGGCGCCTTTGGCGCGCAGGGCGGCTTCGAATTCGGTGGGGGACAGCGGGGTGTCAGTCATTGCGGTTCTCCGGGGAACAACCGTTGGAATCCTGGGTGTTTGTTCGGACGCCTTCGCGAGCAAGCTCGCTCCCACAGGTTTTGTGTACGCCACAGATCCAGTGTGGGAGCGAGCTTGCTCGCGAAGAGGCCGGTCGCTACAACACAATACTCATGCCATCGAACGCCACTTCAACATTACGCCGCGCCAGTTCAGCACGCTCCGGCGAATCTTCGTCGAGAATCGGGTTGGTGTTGTTGATGTGGATAAGTATTTTGCGCTGCTCCGGCAATTGCTCCAGCACTTCGAGCATGCCGCCAGGCCCGTTCTGCGCCAGATGGCCCATCTCTCGGCCAGTACGCGTGCCGACACCACGGCGCTGCATTTCATCGTCATCCCACATCGTGCCGTCGACCAACAGGCAATCGCTGCTTGCCATGATCTCCAGCAACGGCGCATCGACCTTGCCCAGACCCGGCGCATAGAACAGCTTGCCGCCGGTCTTCAGGTCTTCCACGATCAAGCCGATGTTGTCGCCCGGGTGCGGATCGAAGCGGTGCGGCGAGTACGGCGGCGCGGCACTGCGCAATGGCAGCGGGGTGAAACGCAGGTTCGGGCACGCCGCCACAGTGAAGCTCTGATCGAGTTCGATGCGGTTCCAGTCCAGCCCGCCGTTCCAGTGGGTGAGCATCTTGAACAGGGGGAAACCGGTGCTGAGGTCTTCGTGAACCATGTCCGTGCACCAGACCTGATGCGGGCAGCCTTCGCGCAGGCTGAGCAGGCCGGTGGTGTGGTCGATCTGGCTGTCCATCAGGATGATCGCGCTGATGCCGGTGTCACGCAGGGCGCGGCCCGGTTGCATCGGGGCGAAGCTTTGCAGCTGCGCGCGGATGTCTGGCGAGGCGTTGCACAGCACCCAGTTCACGCCGTCATCGGAAATCGCGATGGACGATTGGGTGCGGGCCTTGGCATTCAGGCTGCCGTCGCGAAAACCTGCGCAGTTGACGCAGTTGCAGTTCCACTGCGGAAAACCGCCGCCAGCGGCCGAACCCAGAATCTGGACGAACATGAACACTCCATCATTTCAACGCGGAAAATAAAACGCCCCGGCGAGCCGAGGCGTTGCACTGCAGTTCTATGTAAGCAGAACTCAGCGGCTGGCGAAGTACATGGTGACTTCGAAGCCGATACGCAGGTCGGTGTAAGCAGGTTTTGTCCAGGACATAGGGTGTCTCCTCGGGTTGGGTGGGATAGCGCTGTCCATAGGTATAGTCCACGGCAGCGCAAAGATGTTCCAAATAGTTAGGCTGCTATGTTACTCAAAATTTCCGGGTAAATGCCCGTGAATCTTTGAGAAAGCTCCTTGCAGCCTCGGTAATGATCAATTTGCTGCTTGCCAGGGTGCGCCGGGCGCGGAATCGGTGGCGAGGCAGCGGTAACCGCCCTCGGCGTTGATCAAATGCTGTGCAGCCGTGAGCAAAGTATGGCGATCGAGTTGGCCGATGGCAGCGCTCAGTTGCTCAAGATAATCCGACGAGTGGCCAGCGAGTTTCGCCTGCCACAGCAATTCGGCGGCGTCCTTGCCGGACAGGTTGGCGTCGTTGAATTGATCGCTGAGGTTTTGCCGATGCTGGCTGAGACTGGTGTCATCGTGGGATTCGATCAACGCAGGGAGGTCTTCGATGAATGCTTGAACGTGGCCAAGTATTTCCAGCGCTGAGGCGGTGGGCGATTGCACGCCGAATACGATTGCGGTCTGGCCGTGTATCTGGCGCAAGGCGCTAAATACCGCGTAACCCAGTTTTAACTCAACGCGCAGGCGCTGGTAGAACGGGGTCTGGACAATCAGCGCGAGCAGTCGCCATGCCGCTTCGTCGGTGATGCTGCGACTGGCAGTCGGGCAGCACAACAGCACGGCGTGTTCGCTGGATGCGCTGTCGATCTGGCGCCACAACTGTCGGCTGTCGAGCGCTAACGGAGCAGGCAATTGGTTGTCCGGCGTACCGGGAATGCGGCTCAGAGCGAGGCCCATGGCTGATTGGGTTTGCTGATTGAGGCCCAAGGCGAGGCCGTCCCACCGAGAAGTTGTCCACAGGTGTTTTGCATCGTCAGCCGTTGGTACAGGCTCCAGACAAAACTCCGGTAAGGCATTTATCAGTTGGCGGATGGGCATCAACGGCGTTTCTGGCGCGCTGCGTGGGGAATCGGCATCAACCGTTGTCAGAGATTTCAGCGCGTGCTCGAGGACATTGGGCATCGGCTCCTGCAAACCGGTGAGCTTCAGCAGCCATTGATTGGCAGTGGCGCTGAAAGACAGCTCGACGCCGGCCTCGCGCGCGTCCTGCTGAGTTTGCTGAAGACTGCGCTGCAAGCGCGAATGCAGATCAGCGCTGGCCGCAGCCTCAACCTGCCAGCGCAGATAAATCGCGCCTTCATCACTGTTGTCCGGCAGCGCTTGGCTGAATTGCATCGGCGAACGCTCACGACGACCGCGCGAGCGATCCTGAGCAAATGTGCGCAAACCTCGGTGGGCGCTGGTCTGGCCGCGAATCAGCCCGGCGTTGGCCAACGGTTCATTGGCGCGCAGGAAAGGATTGGCTGCGGGCAGATGCCAATGACCGCTGAAGTTATCCACAGTGCCGATTTCGCCGAGGATCTGTGTGAGGGCTTCAACGCCTTTATCGGACAGGCCGATTTCCAATTGTTCACTGTCGAGCCGCGCCCGTTGCAGCGCGCCGCTGACTTGCTGCTGACGTTCAAGCAGGGCCGCATATTCTTTGCGCAGTGCCGACCAATCCTGCTGAGCGAAGAAACTCAGCCAATCCAGCATCTGCTCGCGAATGGCGTTTAACGATTCCGCTCGAGCGGTGAATTCCAGCTGCAACAACGCTTGCCCGTTGAAGTGATAAACCGGCGTGGCTTTCAAGCCATCTGCCAGTTTTTGCTCCTGCAAATGCGCGAGCAGCCCGCCGGGTTTGGCGCTGTTCAGCCAATGACAAAGAAACGCCAAAGCCTCGACGGATGACTCAGGCAAGGCATCAAACGCAAACAGCAAATTGCCGCGTCGCTCACTGACCTGTTGATAACTTTTTACCGCCAGCGGCACGGTTGCCGCCTGCGTAACGTTATCCCCAGCCGGCAAGGCTTGTGAAAACTGCTCAGCCAGCGCTTTCAATTCTTCGAGACTCTGCGGCCCAACCAGACTCAAGGTCATTTGCCCCGTCTGATAAAACTGCTGATGGAAATCTTTGAGCGCTTGTTGAAACGCAGCCTGCTCGACTTGCAGGCTATCGCGATTCCCCGCATGAAACCCGCGCAATGGATGTTCAGCCGGTAACCCTTCAAACAAGGAAAACTGCTGCTGCGCTGCAGGATCCTGCGACCAGGCGACAAATTCCGCCTGCAACACTTCCCGTTCCCGCAACTGATCGTCCAGATTCATACACGGTTTGGCGAGCATGTCTGACAGACGCTCCAGCCCTGCGCCGAACGAGCGCGTCGGCAACTCAAAGAAAAAGTCAGTGGTGCGTTCGCGCGTGCTGGCATTGACCTGGCCACCGTGACCTTGCACGTAGGCCATCAGCCCTTCGCCCGTGGGAAACCGCTCGGTGCCGAGGAACAGCAAATGCTCAAGAAAATGCGCCAGCCCTGGCCACGCCAATGGCCCGTCATGGCTACCAGCGGCCACGCGCAAAGCAGCCGCGCAGCGCTTCAGGTCAGGCATATGACGCAGGGTCACGCGCAAGCCGTTGGCCAGGATTTCAGTGTGGGGGCGGGGGTGAGTCGGCGCAGGCATGGGCACTTCCAGAACAGTGAAGTGCCAATGCTAGCGGATTAGCGCCGGTTGAGCGCGCCGTAAAGCTCGGGGCGACGATCGCTGAGGTAGCGATTGGCGGCGCGGGAGTCGAGCATCAACTGTCGATCGAGTTCGCCGATGATCAGCGCTTCGTCGAGCCCGGCCTGGGCGATGCGGCTGCCATCCGGCGCGGCGATGCTGCTTTGCCCGCAATAGTGGATCTCGCCTTCGTTGCCGCAATAGTTGGCGTAGGCCACGTAGCACTGGTTTTCGAAGGCGCGCGAACGCACGGTGACATCCGCGACGAAATCGAACGGAATCATGTTCGCCGTCGGCACCAGAATCAGCTCGGCGCCGGCGAGTGCCAGACGCCGAGTGTTCTCCGGAAACTCCAGGTCGTAGCAGATCAGGAAACCGAGCTTCCAGCCGTTCAGTTCGACGATGGGGAAATCATCATCGCCTGGGCTGAACATCGAGCGATCCAGATCGCCGAACAGATGCGTTTTGCGGTAATTGCACAAGCGTTCGCCGTGTGAATCGATCAACTGCACGGCGTTGTAAATCTGCCCGTCGGCGGTGCGTTCCGGATAGCCATAAACAATCGCCAGACCGGCAGCCTTGGCGATCCGGCCGATCTGCTGCGCCCATTCACCGTTGTAGACCTCGGCCAAGGTGCTGACCGCTTCGGCGCCAATGTTGTAGCCGGTCATGAACATCTCCGGCAGCACCAGCAGGTCGGCGCCCTTGGCCTCCATCGCCACTTGATGCAGGCGTTGCAGGTTGGCGGCGGGCTCCAGTGGCAGCGGTGGACATTGGTAAAGGGCTACACGCATCAGGGATTCCTCTTACTCGGGCAGGGCGATAGGGCCGATGTCTTTGAACACATCACCCGGGCCCGGGTTCGCTTTATGTGTCGAACCGCCGAAATGTTTCATGATCCCCCACACCGCGTTGAGCGAGGTCTGCACCGCGCCTTCGACCCAGGCCGGCGTCCAGGAAACGTCGTCGCCGGCAATGAAAATTCCGCGTTGCTCGGCCGGCATTTCGTCCTGCATGAAGTGCGCGTACATGCGCTGGTTATAGCGATAGTGGCCGGGCAGGGCGCCTTTGAATGCTCCGAGGAAGTACGGGTCGGCTTCCCACGATACGGTGATCGGATCGCCAATGATCCGCGCGGCGATGTCGACTTTTGGGTAGATCTTTTTCAGTGCGTTCAGCGCCAGTTCTACGCGTTTCTCCACCGGGTGCGGGAGCATCTTCAGTGCATCGCTCATCCACGAGTACGACAGGCAAATCACGCCCGGTTTGTCGTCACCGTTGTCGAACAGATAAGTGCCACGGGTCAGGCGATCGGTGAGGGTCATGCTCATCAGGTCGCGGCCGGTTTCCGGATCCTTGTCCTTCCAGAATGGGCGGTCGACCATCACAAAAGTCTTCGACGACTGCATGTAGCGGGTGCGGTCGAGGGCCATCCACATCTTTTGCGAGAACAGGGTTTCGTCGCATTCGATCTGCGTGGTCAGCAGCCAGCTCTGGCAAGTGGTGAGCACGGCAGCGTATTCGCGGGTATCGCCATTGTTATCGGTGACCGCGAAACGGCCATCCGGCGCATGAGCGATTTTCTTCACGCCGGAACGCGGCGCGCCACGGTGCAGGGATTTCAGGCTGGTGCCTTCAGGCCAATGCACGCAGCGCTCCGGCACATGACGCCAGATGCCTTGCGGCACTTGCTCGACGCCGCCGACCACCAAGTGTTGGTGATCGTCGCAATTGGTCATCACCACGCGGAAGATTTCCAGCATCGAATTCGGGAAGTCCGAGTCCCAGCCGCCGGTACCGAAACCAACCTGGCCGAACACTTCGCGGTGATGGAACGACAGTTTGGCGAAGGCTTCCGAGGTGGCGACGAAGTCATAGAACGTGCGGTCGTCCCACAGCGGCACCAAGGTATTCCACAGCTCTTTCAGGCGTGGCACATCGCGGTCGCGGATGGCTTGCTGGATATCGGCGAACTGCGAGCCGGCCTCCAGCGCATCCGCCCAGGCGTCAGCCACTTCCTGAAACAGTGCAGGAAGATCCGCCAGTTTCTGTGCGTAATGGGTTTTGCCTTCCAGATCGATCACGGTGCTGCCGGAGGCAGGCGTCAACGGGTTCGGGAAAGGTTTGGTCTCAAGGCCGAGCTTGTCGACGTAGTGATAGAACGCGGTGGACGACACCGGGAAGCGCATACCACCGAGTTCAGCGACGATGCCGTCGGTGCCGTTGAACGCTTGCGAACGCAAACGCCCGCCCAGCTTCGACGCCTCATACACCACCGGTTTCAAGCCGAGTTTCATCAACTCGTAAGCCGCCACCAAACCAGCGATGCCCGCACCGACGATCGCCACTTCTGCACCATGATTGTGTTCAGGGATAGTGCCGAGACCGGCCGGGTGTTCGATCCAGTCGTCAAACGCGAACGGAAAGTCCGGGCCGAAAATGGTGACTGGTTTCTTACCGTCTGCAGGATGGCGATTGTTCTTGTTCATGGCTGACCTTGCTGGCGACCCGACGCGGGATGCGCGTCTGAGTATAGGAAAAGATGCCAGCCATTCTAGGGAGCGTGGAACACGTTAATAAGACGCAAAGTGTCGTCGTTTTGCCAATAACCTGATCAATCTGACGATAATCCGCTACATACTGTCCCTTGTAGGAGCAAGGCTTGCCCGCGAATAGGTCCTATCCATCAACCGAAAAATCATGATCAACACTCAAACCGGCTGCCCCCGGTCAACCTTGCTACTCAAAATAATCGAAGTCGTCGTCTTCTCCACCCCATCCACCCCGCCAATCTGATCGAGCAACTGATCCAGCTGCTCCGGCGAATCAGTGCGCAACCACGCCACATAATCAAACTCGCCACTCACCGCACACAGCTGCTGCACCTGTGCCATCGCACTCAACCGACGCACCACCTCTTTGCCGGAACGCGGTTGCACTTTGATCCCGACGTAAGCCTGCAAGCCGCCATCGACCACCCGCTGACCCAGGCGCACGCCGTAACCGGTGATCACTTTGGCCTTTTCCAGCCGCGCCAGTCGCGAAGTCACGGTGGTGCGCGCAATGCCCAACTGCCGGGCAAGCATGGCAACGCTTTCGCGGGCGTTGATTTGCAGGGCGGCGATTAGTTGACGGTCGATTTCATCGAGCGCGGGTGGGCGGGTGTCTGGCAAGGGGGCGGTTCCATGGTGTGGGGGGCGGTGAGTTGCGCATGGTACATGCTCAATCAGATTGGGCACACGGGCAACACTAGCGCCGGCACTGGTTTTGGCGGTTGCCCTGGTGTGGTTCAAGCGCTATCATCGGCGCGTCAGCACAGACCGGAACTTTGTAAGCAAAGGGTGTTGATTTCGGTGGCGCAAGCTACTCCTAGCCAGTGAGCGGGATAAGCGGGAAACCGTGAAAGGAAAGGCCGATATTGAGATTTACAGAAAGCCCCGATGCGCGAGCATCGGGGCTTTTTGCTTTCTCTCAAACGGATTTCCCCGCATTACGCATTTCCAGTATGTAGCGGACGTTATGTGGTTTTCCTTTCGGCAACTTCGCTCGTCCCCATTCAGCGACCTCGTAGGCGGAAATGACTCGAAGCTTGAGTAGGTTCGTTGTGTTCTGCGGTTTGCTGATCGAAAAAAAGACCGCGTAGTCATGTAAATCAAGGCAGTAATAGCGCTGACTGTTTTCTACGTAGAAAGGCACGGCGAGGCCTTTGAAAAAACGCTTGTGAAGGTAATCCGCGATCTGGCTGCTGCAATGGTGACGATCTGCACTGAAATATCGGGTTTCTCCTCTGTGTCGGAGGGGTTGACCATGACCTTTGTCGTCAGTGAAACAATGGAATCCAAACTCGAATTTGACGCTTAGCTGCTGCTCAGCCACTTCATAGCTCAGTTCGAAAGGCTGTAAATGCGCCATGCAGTATTTGCGTTCGCCAACTATCAGATCTTTCCATTCCATGGTGATTGTCGCCGGACGCACGCAGAGGGAGAAACGTTGATGCACTCCCGATTGAAATTTGAACGCCCCGAAAATTGGGGGCGCATGGACGGCTGCGCAGGCGTTTAACCGTGCCCGTAGTTTCTATCCACAGAAGGCTGATGACTTAGAACCTTCACCACATCATCAATCACCGCTTTACTCATTGCAGCCAAGTAATGCGCAGCCCAGGCATGGCGATCGGTCGCTTTGTCGTAAGCAGCCTCCTCGGCGAAGGCTTTGACTAGAAACAGCATGTCGGAGGCTTGTGTCAGAGCATCGCCGATTGGTACGCCGGCGCTGACATGGAAGAGGGGTTGGTTGGCGCAGTAGATGAAAGGGGTGAGGCCGATGGTTTTTAAACCTGAGGTCGAGTCTGTTTCAGTCATGGCGTAACTCCTGGTGTGAGGAGCTACCACTATCGTTTCCAATCGAATAGGTGGCAGCTGTGCGCAGGTTGGAAAACCGGAAACCAGGAACCGGCACGTCGGAAGACGTCCCACGCACAGCCGCCATAAATCGAGATCGCAAGCGCTGTTGCTGGTTTCTGATTTCGACAGGTTTCCAAGCCCGACCGCTGATAAGCAGCGACGTCTCGAGAGTATCCCGTCAAACCAACGCCCAACAGGCGCAACACCGCTCAAAACCACAGCTTCGGAACTTGCCTACAGCCTTCGGGGAAGTCTTCCGAACATTGCGCTCGCCAATACTGTCCCCCAACCACTCGCCCAAGAAAAAGCCGCGCATTTAGCGCGGCTTTCAATTTGGTGGGCCCACACGGACTTGAACCGTGGACCAAAGGATTATGAGTCCTCTGCTCTAACCAACTGAGCTATAGGCCCTCAGTAGGCCGCGGATTATAGCGACGGTTTCTCGGCTGTGCTATCCGAAAAATCCGATACGGTCACACGCAGAAACGTTGCGGCGAATTCTTCCGGCGGCAGCGGCAGGCTGACGATGTAGCCCTGGATCTGTTCGCAGCCCTCGGCGGCGAGGAATTGTTGCTGCGCCTGGGTTTCCACGCCCTCGGCGATGACGGTGAATTGCATGCTGCGGCCCAGGGCGATGATGGCGCGCACAATCGCCGCATCGTGGGGGTCGTCGGGCAGTCCGCGGACGAAGGACTGGTCGATTTTGAGGATGTCCAGTGGCAGGCGTTTGAGGTAGCTGAGCGAGGAATATCCGGTGCCGAAGTCGTCGATCGCCAGTTGCACGCCGAGGTGTTTGAGTTGGTGCAGCACGGCCAGCGCCTCTTCGGCCTGACTCATGATGAAATTCTCGGTAATTTCCAGTTGCAGTAAATCCGGCATCAGGCCGTTTTCGTTGAGCAGTTGCTCGATGCGCCCGAGCAGATTCGGCTGGCGCAGTTGCGCGCCGGCAAGGTTCACCGACAACGGGCCGAGGCTGTCGTAGACCTGATTCCACTCGAACATCTGCCGGCACGCGGTCTCCAGCACCCAATCGCCGATCTGCAGAATCATGCCGTTCTCTTCGGCCAGCGGAATGAAGTGCTCCGGCGGCACATCGCCAAAGGTTGGGTGGCGCCAGCGAATCAACGCTTCGGCACCGACCAGACGATGGTCATCGAGGCTGATTTTCGGCTGGTAGTAGAGGTGCAATTCATTGCGCTCGATGGCCCGGCGCAGTTCGTGTTCCAGCGCGATACGCTCGCTGGCCTGCGCGGTGAGGTCGCGGGTGTAGCTTTCGACGCGGTTGCGGCCCTTGGCTTTGGAGCGGTACATCGCCGCGTCGGCGTTTTTTACCAGCGTGGCAACGTCGCAGCCGTCGCGCGGATAGAGGCTGGTGCCGATGCTGGCGCTGATGAAAAACTCGTGTTCGCCAGCCTGAAACGGCGCGCCGAAGCAGTTGAGCAGTTTGGTGGCGATGTTGTCCGCGTCGCTGGCCTGCTGCAGGCCGGGCAGCAGGATGATGAATTCATCACCGCCCAACCGTGCCACGGTGTCGATGTCGCGCAGTTGCTCTTTGAGGCGCACGGCGATGCCCTTGAGCAGCAGGTCGCCGACCGGGTGGCCGAGGCTGTCGTTGATGTGTTTGAAACGGTCAAGATCGAGGAACAGCACGGCGCCCTGACCACCGTTTTCCTGTTGTGTGGTCAGCGCCGAGAGCAGGCGACTTTCGAACAGCGTGCGGTTTGGCAGGCCGGTGAGCGGGTCGTGATGCGCCTGATAATCGAGCTTCGCCTGCGCGTGTTTAAGGCTGGAGATGTCGGCAAACACAGCGACAAAGTGCGTGATGAATTTGTCGCGGTTGCGCACGGCGCTGATGGTCAGCCAGCTCGGGTACAGCTCGCCGTTTTTACGTCGGTTGGAAATCTCGCCTTGCCAATGACCTTCGTCGGTCAACTGGTGCCACATCGCTGCGTAAAACGCGCTGTCGTGCAGGCCGGAGGCGAGCAGGCGTGGGGTGTGGCCGAGGGCTTCGCTTTCGCTGTAACCGGTGATTTCCGTGAAGGCGCGGTTGACTGCGCTGATGTGCTGCTGGGTATCGGTGATCAATACGCCTTCGGCGGTGCTCTCGAACACGGTCGCAGCCTGTTGCAGTTTTTCCTGCATCAGATGACGTTCAGTAATGTCGCGGGCGATGGTCAGCATGCAATCTTCGTCACCGATCGGCAGTGGTCGGCTGGACACTTCGCACAGACGAATCTGCCCATCGCTACGGCGGATATGGCAGGTGAAATCACGCACGAAGCCGTCGCGGTGCAGCAGGTCGAGCATCTGTTTGCGCTCGTTGAGGTTGACCCAGATCCCCAGATCCAGCGCCGAGCGATCCACCGACATCGCGCTATTAAAACCGGTGATGCGGCTGAACCCTTCGTTGACCTCCAACAGCAGGCCATCGCTCTGCCGCGACAACAACAATCCGTCCGGCGAGGCGTGGAAGGCCTTGGCGAATTTCTCTTCGGAGGTTTGCAATTGCTGCTGGGTTTCTTTGAGCTGGGTAATGTCGCGCACCACGACCACCAGCGCCGGCGTGGTGTCGAGGTCGAACGGCTCGGCGGAAATCAGGCCGGTGAACACTTGGCCGTTATTGCGCCGAAAGGGCATTTCCAGATTGCGGATGCTGCCGGCCTGCAAGCGCTGGAGCAAACCGGGGCCGACGCCGGGAATGCCCCAGATATTCAGATCCGTGGCGGTCTGGCCGATGACTTCTTCGGCCTTGAGTCCAATCTGTTCCTCGAAGGCTTCGTTGACCTCCAGCAAACAGCCGTCGGACAGCCGCGCAATCACCAGAATGTCCGGGCATTGCTGGAAGACCGAGGCGAATTTTTGCTCCGACAAACGCAGCGCTTCTTCAGTGCGCTTGGTTTCGCTGATGTCGATCATCAAACCGCGCATCACCGGCTCATGGCCGTGTTCGATCAGGCTGACGATGTCGCGCACCCACAGGCAGCGGCCATCGGCGGTAATCACTCGGTAATCGAGGCTGTGATCGCGACCGGCCAGCACCTCGTGATCACAAAAACTCTGGGCGCGAGTGAGGTCGGCCGGGTGAATGATGTTGCGCCAGAACCCCGGAATCAGCCAATGCGACAGTGGATAACCGAGCAAGTCTTCGGCGTGCGGTGACACATAGCTGTAGGTGAAGTCGCTCATCCGCGCTTCCCAAGCGATCGCCGACAAACTCTCGACCAGTCCACGGTAGTGATATTCGCTGCTGCGCAGCTCCTGTTCGAGGTCTATGCGCCGGGCGATTTCCGAGCTGAGGCGGCGGTTGATGCGGATCACCACGGCCAGCACGATCATCAGCAATAACAGGCCGGGCAAGCCGTAAACCAGCAGGTCTGACCAGAATGTCCGGTGATCGAGGACGTTACCGACCCAGTGTTCCTGAATGGCGCTGATTTCGGCGGGGCTCATGTCGGCGAGGACTTTGTCGAGAATCCCCACCAGCACTTTGTTTTCGCGCGGCACGCCCATCGCCAGTTGATAGCGATACGGGGTTTCGCCGCTGACATAGAGGCCATCGAGCTTGAGCTGACGCAGGCTCCAGACGCTGGAGGCGAGGTCGCCGACCACGGCGTCGACTTCGTCGGTCGCCAATGCCTGCAACGCCGAGCTGACGTTGGGCATGGCCACCAGATTCAGATCCGGGTGGTGGGTGCGCAGGAGTTCGTGCGGCGCATAGTTTTCCACCACGGCGATTTTTAATCCGTACAGATCATCGAGTTTGCGCGGTTGCGCGCCGCCGACGTGGGCGAGGATGACAATCGGGAAGTCGAGGTAGGGCCGGGTGAATGACAGATAGTTCTGCCGTTCCGGGGTGGACATGATTCCCGGCAGCAGATCGATCTTGCCGGTTTTGACCTGCTCCAGCACTTCCGTCCAGCTGATGGGCTCAATCGGCGTGAGTTTGATCGCCAGACGCTGGCGAATCACGTCGATGTAGTCAGCCGCCAGGCCCTGGTAACGGCTCTGGTCGTCACGAAACTCAAACGGTGGCCACGATGCATCGACACCCAGGCGCAAGTCCGGGTGAGCCGCCAGCCAGCTACGTTCTTCATCGGTCAGAGTCAGCGCGTTAGCCGTTGCGGTCCAAATCATCAGTGACAGCAAGAAAAGCACGGGCGCCAGTCTGGGCATAACGCTCTCGTTATGGCTCGGGGGTGATTGTTTCGAGTGTAGACGGGGTCAGCAGCGGGGAGGGTGGTGCGAGGAATTTAATCTGCCTAAAAACAAAACCCCCGGCCTGGGCCGGGGGTTCTGGTATCACTCGTCGAGGAAGGAGCGCAGATGCTCGCTTCGCGTCGGGTGGCGCAGCTTGCGCAGCGCCTTGGCTTCGATCTGACGGATCCGCTCACGCGTTACGTCAAACTGTTTGCCCACTTCTTCGAGTGTGTGGTCGGTGTTCATGTCGATACCGAAACGCATGCGCAGTACTTTGGCTTCACGGGCAGTGAGGCCGGACAGCACTTCGCGAGTCGCTTCTTTCAGGCTCTCAACAGTGGCGACATCGATTGGCGACTGCATGGTCGAGTCTTCGATGAAGTCACCCAGATGGGAGTCTTCGTCATCACCGATCGGCGTTTCCATGGAAATCGGCTCTTTAGCGATCTTCAATACCTTGCGGATCTTGTCCTCAGGCATTTCCATCCGTTCGCCCAGCTCTTCCGGGGTCGGTTCGCGACCCATTTCCAGCAACATCTGCCGGGAAATACGGTTGAGCTTGTTGATCGTCTCGATCATGTGCACCGGGATACGGATGGTGCGGGCCTGGTCGGCGATCGAGCGAGTGATCGCCTGACG
>NZ_JBIVMX010000023.1:0-25959 GCF_044753305.1 Pseudomonas sp. NPDC088429
TGAACCCCAGTGTGTTAAGTAAAACGTGTAGCGCCCGCTCACTTCAGGTAAGGGGACCAGGACGGTTCTCTGACTTCGCCTTGAGCGGTAGGAAGCGGGAGCCTAACGCGTCCATTAATGGACACGAGCATCAAGACTCCCCGGCCCTGTTGGCGGGTGGCGTAGATTACCATGGTGCCGTTGGGCGCAACAGTAGGCGACTCGTCCAGAGTGCTATCAGTGAGGATCTTTACACTACCTCGCTGCAAATCCTGGGCTGCCACCTTGAAATTGGTGAAACCGTCCTGACGATGGATCATCACCAGGGTCTTTTCATCCGCCGACAATTTAGGGTTGGCGTTGTAGTTACCGATGAAGGTCACTCGCTCCGCACCGCCGCCACTGGCGCTGGTTTTGTAGATCTGTGGCTTGCCGCCGCGATCCGAGGTGAAGTAAATGGTCGAACCATCCTTGCCCCAGTACGGTTCGGTGTTGATGCCTGGACCTGCGGTCACGCGAGTGATCTGACGCGAAGCCAGGTTCATCACGTAAATGTCCGGGTTACCGTCTTTCGACAGGACGAACGCCAGACGATCACCATTCGGCGACCAGGCCGGTGCACCGTTCAAACCTTCGAAGTTGGTGATCTGCTCACGGCGACCGGTGTCGATGTTCTGCATGAAGATGCGCGGACGGCGCTGTTCAAACGAAACATAAGCGATGCGCTTGCCATCCGGTGCGAAACGCGGCGACAGGATCGGCTCACGCGATTGCAGCAGAGTCACGGCGCGAGCACCGTCGTAGTCCGAACGTTGCAGGGTGTAGCGAGTGTTCTTCTCGGAGAAACGCTCGGCCGTTACGTACAGCAGGCGAGTCGAGAACGCACCCGGGATACCGGTGAGTTTTTCGAACGACTGGTCAGCAATGAAGTGCGCCATGTCGCGGATTTGATCCGTGGTACCGGAGACGCTGCCGTCAGCCACTTTCTGCTCGGTGGCAACGTTGAACAGCGCCCATTGCACCTGCAGGCGACCGCCGGCTGGAGCAATGCTGCCGACCATCATGTATTGAGCACCCACCGCCTTCCAGTCACGGAAGATGATTTCGCTCGGCTGGCTTGGCTGGCTGATCATGTTTTGCTTTGGAATCGGCGAGTAGTAGCCCGAGTTACGCAAATCGTTACCAATGATTTCAGCCATGTCGTCCGGCAGGACGGCACCGCCCTGCATACCAAACGGCACAACCGCGATCGGAGTAGCCCGATCACTGCCGCTGGTAACCAGAATGTTCTTTTCATCAGCCATCGCGATCCCTGCCATGCAGCAGATCACGACCAGCATTCCTCGAAGAAGGTTTCTCACAAGGCTAGATCCTCAGGTGTGAATGTCATCTTGAATGAACGATACGGAGCGAAATCGCTCGGCTTCATTCCCTGCATTTCTGTCAAACGTCCAATATTCTTCACTGCCGCCACTGCCGAAGCATCAAACGGACCATCGCCGCTGGACTTGGACACGCTGACCGAAGTCACCGTACCGTCCGGCAACATGCCGATTTGCAGCACGACCGTCATGCCTTTGCGTGCCGAAGGTGGTCGAGCCCAACCTTCTGCTGCTCGCGCACGAATCAGGTCATCGAAACTGCCCGCGACTTCGTCACCCTGCTCATCCGCCAAAGCCTGCTGGCGCTGCGGCGTGTCGGAAAGCAAATCGGCCAAGGCCTGAGCCTTTTTGTCTTCGGTCGATTTACGTGCCGCATCCTGCGCTTTCTTCTTCGCAGCATCGGCAGCAGCTTTCTTCTTCGCTTCGTCGGCGACTTTCTTCTTCGCCTCGTCAGCTTCAGCTTTCTTCTTGGCGTCGTCGGCGGCTTTCTTCTTCGCGTCTTCGACAATCTTCTTCTTGGCTTCTTCAGCGGCCGCTTTCTTGGCCTCTTCTTCAGCAGCCTTTTTGGCTTCGTCTTCGGCTTTCTTCTTGGCTATATCAGCCAATTGTTTCTCTTCTGCCTTTTTCGCCTCAGCCTTTTTCGCGTCGTCGGCTTTTTTGGCTTCATCAGCCTTTTTCGCTTCGTCCGCTTTTTTCGACTCGTCGGCCTTCTTGGCTTCCTCGGCTTTTTGAGCCGCTTCTTCTTTCTTTTGTTCCGCCGCAGCCTTGATCTCTTCCTGCTCGACCTTTTTCTGCTCCATCTGCTCGACTTCGGTCTGACGCGCGGCGGATTTCTTCGCCTCACCCGCAATCTTCTGATTGGTCTGGGTGGTTGCCTGACTTTTCGATTTCAGCTGGTACAGGGTCGCCTGGACAATCGGCTTGGCCGGCGGCAGCTCTGGTGTAAAGGCGAAACTGACGAACAGCATGCCGAACACCAGCACGTGCAGGACAATTGCCAGAACACTAGGCCAGAAGTAGCTTTCCGAGGCGGACGGCTCTCGCTGTTGCTGCATCAGGGGGCCTCGGTAATCAAACCAACATTACCGACCCCGGCTTTCTGCAACCCGCCCATGGCGCCCATGACGGAACCATAATCGACGGTCTTGTCACCGCGGATGAAGACCTGGGTACGCTTGCCGCCTTCGGTGCCGGCACGAATGATCTTGGTCACCGCGTCGGTCATTTGCGGCAGGGTCATGGCCCTGTCCTGTTGCTTCTCGGTATCGACTTCGCTGCCAAGGTTCCAGTAGTAGGTCTTGTCAGCCTTGATCGAAATGGTCAGGACTTGCGTGTTGTTGTCCTGCGGCAAGGCTTCGCTGGAAACCTTGGGCAGATCAACTTTCACGCCCTGATTGAGCATCGGCGCGGTCACCATGAAGATGACCAGCAGCACCAACATCACGTCGATGTAAGGCACTACGTTCATCTCGGCGACCGGCTTGCGCTTTTTGCGAGCTCGAGCGATTAAAGCCATTGGAAATACCTGCTTATTCTTCGCTGGTGTGCACTTTGCGGTGCAGGATCGCCTGGAATTCATCGGCGAAGGTGTAGTAGCGGCCCAGCAAGGTTTCGCTGCGAGCGGCGAAACGGTTGTAAGCGATAACCGCAGGGATCGCGGCGAACAGACCGATCGCGGTGGCGATCAGGGCTTCGGCGATACCCGGGGCCACAGTGGCCAGGGTTGCTTGCTGGGCGCTGGCCAGACCGCGGAAGGAGTTCATGATGCCCCACACAGTACCGAACAGACCGATGTACGGGCTGACCGAACCAACGGTGGCGAGGAACGGCAGGCTTTGCTCGAGTTTCTCTTCTTCACGGGAAATGGCAACGCGCATGGCACGGGCCACACCTTCCATCACCGCTTCAGGGTCGACACCTGGCTGCTGACGCAGACGCGAGAACTCTTTGAAACCGGCGCGGAAGATTTGCTCGACGCCCGAATCCGGATCCGGGTTGCTGCCCGCCTGACGGTACAGTTTGGACAGATCGATACCCGACCAGAAGCGCTCTTCGAAGCTCTCCAGGGCGCGTCGACCGGCACGCAGCAGATTGCTGCGCTGAAAGATCATGATCCATGAGGTCACCGATGCGGCCACCAGGGTCAACATTACCAACTGCACCACGATGCTGGCATTGCTGACCAGGCTCCACATGGAGTAATGTTCGACGACGTTAGCTTCACGCTTTATCTCCTGCTTTGAGTGTGTACCCGGGCCGACCGCGTCGGCAAAGGCCGCACGCAAGTCTTCGGGAAGGGCCCGGGGTTTCAAACTGTTAGTGCGCACACAGGCCACCAAAAACTGCCCTTCACAGAGCAGCACATTATCCGTAGCCCGCCTGACCTGCTGTTTAAAGCGCAGGCTGGCACGGTTCAATTCGATTACTTCAGCGCTTACCAGCAGTTCGTCATCCAGTCGCGCCGGCGCGTGGTAACGCGCTTCGCTGGAATGCACGACAAACAACAGATCCTCCCCTGCCAACTGCGATTGGGCAAAGCCCAGTTCACGCAGCCGCTCGGTTCGAGCCCGTTCCATAAACTTGAGGTAATTAACGTAATACACGATGCCGCCCGCATCGGTGTCCTCGTAATAAACGCGACAACGATGTGCGAACGGCCCAAGCCCGTTTTGCGCGCGCATACTCTAGTGCTTACTCCTCAGGTTGCCAATCCGGCCAGGCAACTGTTTTTCATGGTTTCAAAGCTTTAACGCAAAAGTACCGTCGTCTGACAGTACAAACCCTGAATAAATCGACAACAAATGTGTATTAATCGTCCACGGCATCGAGAAACTCGTCTGCCACGGGCATTTCGCCCATTCGTGACGGAATGTTTAAACCGAAATGCAGGTACGCATGCCGGGTCACCACCCTGCCCCGTGGCGTACGCATGATGTAGCCCTGCTGAATCAGATATGGCTCCAGCACGTCTTCAATGGTGTGACGCTCTTCGCTGATCGCCGCCGCCAGACTGTCGATACCGACCGGTCCGCCGTCGAACTTCTCGATCATGGTCAACAGTAGACGTCGATCCTGATGGTCAAAGCCATGTTCATCAACATCCAGCAGGTTCAACGCCAGATCGGCGACCGATTTGGTGATGTGCCCTTTGGCGCGGACTTCAGCAAAATCACGCACGCGACGCAACAAACGGTTGGCGATACGCGGCGTACCGCGGGCACGGCGAGCGATTTCAAAGGCGCCTTCCGGATCCAGTGGCAGACCGAGAATAGCCGCCGAACGACTGACAATCGTCGACAGATCCGCGGTGCTGTAGAACTCAAGACGCTGGACGATACCGAAGCGGTCACGCAGCGGGTTGGTCAGCATGCCGGCGCGCGTCGTGGCGCCGACCAGGGTAAACGGTGGCAGATCAAGTTTGATCGAACGCGCCGCCGGCCCTTCGCCGATCATGATGTCGAGCTGGAAATCTTCCATCGCCGGGTACAGCACTTCTTCAACGATCGGCGACAGGCGATGGATTTCATCGATAAACAACACGTCGTGCGGTTCAAGGTTGGTCAGCAATGCCGCCAGATCACCGGGACGCTCAAGCACCGGGCCCGAGGTACTCTTGATCGACACGCCCATTTCCTGGGCAATGATGTTGGCCAGCGTGGTCTTACCCAAGCCCGGCGGGCCGAAGATCAGCGTGTGGTCGAGGGATTCACTGCGGCCACGCGCGGCCTGGATGAACAATTCCATCTGCTCGCGCACGGTCGGCTGACCAATATAGTCGGCCAGGCTGACCGGGCGAATGGCCCGATCCTGGACTTCTTCGCGCTCACGCGGGCTGTGCGCGGCGGCGATCAGACGATCAGCTTCAATCACTTAAATCATTCCCTTCAGGGCGCGGCGGATCATGTCTTCACTGCTCAAATTCTTGTCCTTGATCGCGGAAATCGCCTTGCTCGCTTCCTGCGGTTTGTAACCGAGGGAAATCAACGCGCTGACGGCATCGTTCTCGGCGGTATTGACCGGCGCCGGGCCGTCCGGCTGATTCGGCACCAGCGCAAACATCGCCGGCGAAGTTTCCCACGCCTTGAAGCGATCTTTCAGCTCGACCAGCAAACGCTCGGCCGTCTTCTTGCCAACGCCCGGCACCTTGGTCAGCGCCGAGGTGTCCTGGGATTGCACGCAGCGGATCAACTCGTCGACTTCAAGACTCGACATCAACGCCAGGGCCAGTTTTGGCCCGACACCATTGAGACGGATCAACTCGCGAAAAAAGTCTCGCTCACGTTTACCGGAAAAACCATAGAGCAGTTGCGCGTCTTCGCGTACGACCAAATGGGTGTGCAGGGTCAGTGGTTCACCGACCGACGGCAGACGATAAAGCGTGGTCATCGGTACTTCCAGCTCATACCCGAGGCCGTTTACATCCAGAATCAGGTGCGGCGGCTGTTTCTCAGCCAGGGTGCCGCGCAAGCGTCCAATCACGTTTCAGATCCTTGAGCGTTGGCCAACCGTGGGCTGGCGACTGTCGAAACGCGGATTTCGGGCCGACGACACAGGCGCAAGCATCCGCTTTCGGGAAATTTGATGCTGATGCTATCAGAGACGCAGGCGCCCGCCACGACTGCGTGCAGTGCCCAAGCCGTGCGGCAGCAGACTGGAGCGGGTGTGCGCGTGGCAAATGGCAATGGCCAGGGCGTCGGATGCATCGATTTGCGGTTTGGCGGTCAGCTTGAGCATGTGCATGACCATCATCTGCACTTGTTCTTTATTGGCGGCGCCGGTGCCCACCACGGCCTGCTTGACCTGAGTCGCGGTGTACTCGGCGATCTCCAGGCTCTCTTCGGCGCCAGCGACAATCGCCGCGCCACGGGCCTGACCGAGTTTCAGTGCAGAATCGGCGTTTTTCGCCATGAAGACTTTTTCGATGCCCATGGTGACCGGGCCGTAGGTCTGAATGATTTCACGCACGCCGCGATAAACGATTTGCAGCCGTTCGTGCAGCTCGCCCGCACCGGTGCGGATGCAGCCGGAAGCCACATAGATACAGCCGCCACGCCCGGTATCGCGAACAATCCCGTAACCGGTGATGCGCGAACCGGGGTCGATACCAAGAATTAAAGTCATAACGCCTGCAGAAATTGATGCGAAAGCTGAGGGTACAGGTAGGAGCTGCCGAAGGCTGCGATCTTTGTGTTTTTAAAAGATCAAAAGATCGCAGCCTTCGGCAGCTCCTACAGGTGAAGTGTAGAGCCAGCAAAAACTGCGACCTTTCTATTTACATCAACCGAGCTGAGCGGCCACGTCTTCCGGAATGTCCGCGTTGGAGTAGACGTTCTGCACGTCATCCAGATCCTCAAGCATGTCGATCAGCTTGAGCACCTTCTCCGCGCCTTCCAGATCCAGCTCGGCGCTGGTGGTTGGCTGCATGACGATTTCCGCGTCATCACCCTTGAAGCCAGCCGCTTCCAGTGCATTACGCACCGCGTAGAAACTGGTGAACGAGGTGAACACGTCGATCGAACCGTCTTCGTGTGCAACCACGTCATCGGCATCGGCTTCCAGCGCCGCTTCGGTCAGTGCGTCTTCATCGACGCCCGGCGCAAAGCTGATCTGGCCTTTACGTTCGAACAGATAGGCCACCGAGCCGTCGGTACCAAGGTTGCCACCGCACTTGCTGAACGCATGGCGCACGGCTGCGGCGGTACGGTTGCGGTTGTCGGTCATGCACTCGACCAACACCGCTACGCCGCCCGGGCCGTAGCCTTCGTAGGTCAGCTCTTCAACGTTGTCCGCTTCGGTCGCACCGGCGCCACGCGCAACGGCACGGTCGATGATGTCGCGGCTCATGTTTGCGCTCAGCGCTTTATCCAGCGCCAGACGCAGACGCGGGTTGGAGCCCGGATCACCGCCGCCCTGACGGGCCGCAACGGTCAGTTCGCGGATCCACTTGGTGAAGATCTTGCCCCTTTTGGCATCCTGACGTTCTTTGCGGTGCTTGATGTTCGCCCACTTGGAATGACCAGCCATAACTCGCTCCGAATTCTCTTTGAAACGTTGCCCGCCCTGCTCATGCAGCGGCCAGCACACAAAAAATCTCGACCTGCTTTCTATAGATAGAAAAAAGGCGCATCCGAAGATGCGCCTTCAGGCCCGTGTTACTCAGCCTTTGGCGTTTCGCGCAAACGAATGTGCAGCTCGCGCAGTGCCTTGGCATCCACGACACCCGGCGCTTGCGTCATCACGTCAGCAGCACTCTGGGTTTTCGGGAAGGCGATCACTTCACGGATCGACTGGGCGCCGGTCATCAGCATCACCAGACGGTCGAGACCGAAGGCCAGACCACCGTGCGGCGGCGCACCGTATTTCAGGGCGTCGAGCAGGAAGCCGAATTTCTCTTCCTGTTCCGCTTCGTTGATACCCAACAGGCGGAATACCGCTTGCTGCATTTCCTTGCGGTGAATACGGATCGAACCGCCACCCAGTTCAGTACCGTTCAGCACCATGTCGTACGCGCGGGACAGCGCGCCAGCCGGGTTGGCTTCCAGTTCTTCCGGAGAGCACTTCGGCGCGGTGAACGGGTGGTGCAGCGCGGAGAAGCTGCCGTCGTCGTTTTCTTCGAACATCGGGAAGTCGACAACCCACATTGGTGCCCACTTGCAGGTCAGCAGGTTGAGGTCGTGACCGAGCTTGATACGCAGTGCGCCCAAAGCTTCGCTGACGATCTTGGCCTTGTCGGCGCCGAAGAACACGATGTCGCCGTCAACGGCGCCAACGCGATCGAGGATGGCGTTGAGGTTGTCCAGCGGGATGTTTTTCACGATCGGCGATTGCAGACCTTCAACACCGGCAGCGCGCTCGTTGACCTTGATGTACGCCAGGCCTTTGGCACCGTAGATGCCGACGAACTTGGTGTAATCGTCGATCTGCTTGCGTGGCATGCTTGCGCCGCCTGGTACGCGCAGCGCAGCGATACGGCATTTCGGATCGTTGGCCGGGCCGCTGAATACTTTGAAATCAACTTCTTTCAGTTGATCGGCAACGTCGACCAGTTCCAGCGGAATACGCAGGTCTGGCTTGTCGGAACCGTAGCGGCGCATGGCTTCTTCGAAGGTCATGTGCGGGAATTCGCCGAATTCCAGATCCAGCACTTCCTTGAACAGGTTGCGGATCATTTGTTCGGTCAGGCCCATGATCTCTTTTTCATCGAGGAAGCTGGTTTCGATGTCGATCTGGGTGAATTCTGGCTGACGGTCAGCGCGCAGGTCTTCGTCGCGGAAGCACTTGGCAATCTGGTAGTAACGGTCGAAACCGGCAACCATCAGCAGTTGTTTGAACAACTGCGGCGATTGCGGCAGAGCGAAGAACGAACCGGCGTGAGTACGGCTCGGCACCAGATAGTCACGCGCACCTTCAGGGGTGGCACGGGTCAGGATCGGTGTTTCAACGTCGAGGAAGCCGTTTTCGTCGAGGAAGCGACGGATGCTGGTGGTCATGCGCGAACGCAGACGCAGCTTCTCGGCCATTTCCGGACGACGCAGGTCGAGGAAGCGATAGCGCAGACGGGTTTCTTCGCCGACGTCGGAGAACTCGTTCAGCGGGAACGGCGGGGTTTCCGACTCGTTCAGCACTTCCAGCTCATAACCCAGCACTTCGATCATGCCCGACGCCATGTTGGCGTTGGTGGCACCGGCCGGACGCAGACGCACCTTACCGGTGATCTTCACGACGTATTCGCTGCGCACGCGATCGGCGGCGGCGAATCTCTCGGCGCGATCCGGATCGAATACCACTTGGGCCAGACCATCACGATCACGGATATCGAGGAAAATCACCCCGCCGTGGTCGCGACGACGGTGAACCCATCCGCAAAGGGTAATTTCCTGACCTTCCAGGCTTTCGTTCAGTTGGCCGCAATAATGGCTGCGCATCATGGTAGTGGTTTCGCTTCTCGTAATTCGAAATTCGGTGGAGATCCCGCCGCACTCAAACTGTGTGCGCCATCGGGACACTCACGCGTGTCGTTCGACCTGGGTTTGAACCCTAGTCAGATTTGTCGCCACCGGCCAGGTTCTTCTTGGCGCCGGTCTTGAAATCGGTTTCGTACCAGCCGCTGCCGCTGAGGCGAAAGCCTGGCATGGACATTTGTTTCTTGAGCTCTGGCGCCTGGCAGGCAGGGCAGTCGACCAGCGGTGCAGCGCTGATCTTTTGAATGGCTTCCAACTGATGACCACAGGAAGCACATTGGTAATCGTACATCGGCATGGAGGTGTCTCGGCGATCAGATTGCTACCGCGCGCAGGGCTTTGCGGCGAAAGAGCGGGATTATATCCATTAAATGCGGCCTGTGCAGCCGTAAGACTGCACGGGCCGCGACCTCGCTTGCAACCGTCACTGTTCAGACCGCGATGGCCGGCGCCACCTCCCGACCACTGTTCATCACACAGACCACCCGCACCAGCGCACTGAAATTTTTCACTCCGCCGTGACGCAACTGCACCTCGCGGTCGACGTGGGACAACAGCGAACTGATCGAACAGCAATTATTGGCCGCCATATTGGCGAGGATGTTCCAGTACACCTGCTCCAGTCGCAGGCAGGTGGCGTAACCATTCAAACGCACGGATCGCGACAGCGGCCGGATCAATGCCATGTCGAACTCATTGACGAACGGATCGACGATCAGTTCATGGGGCGGCACGACAACCCTGTCGCTGCGCCTGTCTGCATCTTCCATATCGTTGACACTCCTTTGCCATCTCTGCGGATTTTCAAAGCCACTTCCTGTGACCTCCATAAAAACGCAGACGCAAAGTTATAGCCAGACGACTTGTTGACCCGCCACGTAGGATAAGCCAACGCAACAAGTAAGAGTCTGGACAGCGCGCCTGCAACCCAACGATTACAGGCGCGCTTCGATCAGCCTTCGAGCAGCGCGCGGAGCATCCACGCGGTTTTTTCGTGCACCTGCATGCGCTGGGTCAGCAGGTCGGCGGTCGGCTCATCGCTGACTTTATCGAGCAACGGGAAAATGCCGCGTGCGGTGCGGGTCACGGCTTCCTGGCCAGCGACGAGTTGCTTGATCATGTCTTCGGCGCTCGGCACGCCCTCTTCTTCCTTAATAGAAGAAAGACGCGCGTACGTCGCGTAGGCGCCCGGAGCCGGAAAGCCCAGCGCGCGAATGCGCTCGGCGATCGAATCCACGGCCAGCGCCAGTTCGTTGTATTGCTCTTCGAACATCAGGTGCAGCGTACGGAACATCGGGCCGGTGACGTTCCAGTGGAAGTTGTGGGTCTTGAGATACAGCACGTAGGTGTCGGACAGCAGTCGCGACAGTCCTTCAACGATGGATTTGCGGTCTTCTTCACTGATACCGATATCGATTGCCATGTTTACCCCCTAACGGCGATTGAATTCATCCAACAGGTGCAGACCCACTCTAGCAAGGCTGACCACACCTCGCAGCCTTGATTGGCCACAGACGCTGCGACAAATCGACCGACGCTGTGCCGCTGGCCGGGCTGATTTGAGTAGCCGCAGGCTTTGCTGTTAAATAGGCAGTGTGTCGCCATGCCCCATTTTTCGGGGTGTTGCGCATAGGCTGATGCCGTGTACGTGTCCAACGCCTCTTATTTTTGTTCCGAAGCGAACCGTGCGCCTTCAGCTCTTCCTTGTGAGCCGTCATAAACGTGAGCCAATTAAAATGTTGAAAATCGTCCACCTGCTAATGGGCGCAGCGGCTTTGCTGCTGTCGTTCATACCTAGCTTGAAATCCGAAGCCGTTCCCTACCTGCAACAACCCGATGCACTTTACCTGGCCTTTTTCGGCCTGCTGAACCTGATCATTGCCCCGGTGATTCCTTACTGGAACAAAGGCCCGCGTCAGCATCTGCAAAACCTCGTCAGCGCGCTTCTGGTACTGACCGTTGTCCTGCAAACCCTGACCCTGATCGCGCCGATGCCTGTCATCGCCGGCCAGCCAGCCGTGCTGTTCACCCTGGTGATCGCTCTGGTTGCCGTGGTTCTGCACCTGGCCGTCAGCTTCTATCGTTCTTCACCTGCTGCCGCGCCAACCAGCTATGACATGACCAATCGTGATACCGGTACCGTCAAGTGGTTCAACACTTCCAAAGGCTTCGGCTTTATCTCCCGGGATTCCGGCGATGATATTTTCGTGCACTTCCGTGCAATCCGTGGCGAAGGCCACCGCGTTCTGGTCGAAGGCCAGCGCGTCGAGTTCTCGGTGATGAACCGGGACAAAGGCCTGCAAGCCGAGGACGTGATCGCTGCTCTGCCGCGTCGCTGATTCAAGGCAATAAAAAACCGCGAGCAGCCTGGCTGTTCGCGGTTTTTTTATGCCTTCAGAAAAGCCTTAATAGTGCGGCGGTGGCGCCTCTTCATCAAAAGACTCGAACTGCCCGACCATTTCTTCCTGACGCTTGAGCAGCGCCGCCATCTGCAATTGCAGACGATCGACTACGCGCTGCTGCGCGACCAGCACGTCGTTCAACGCCTGAATGGTGTCGTCCTGAAACGCCAGACGGCTTTCCAGATCGGTAACGCGTTGTTCCAGGCTCATGCTTCAGCCCTCCAGAAACGTGAAGTCTTCGGTCAACACCAGACGCAAGCGCTCGCGAATCGCGGCAACCTGCTCGGCACTGTATGGCTTGGCCGGGTGCTTGCCCCAGACCGGCGCCGGCCAGGCGGCGTCATCGCGTTTGCGCACAATTACATGCATGTGCAACTGGCTGACAACATTACCCAGTGTTGCCACGTTCATTTTGTCCGCATCCAGCAAGTCCTTGAGCAACTCGGCCAGTGCGGTAGTTTCCAGCCACAACTGCTGCTGATCGGCGACATCCAATTGAAACAACTCGCTGATATCGTCGCGACGAGGCACCAGGATGAACCATGGATAGTTGCTGTCGTTGGACAGCAACAGGCGGCAGAGCGGGAAGTCACCGATGGTCAGCGTGTCCTGTTGAAGTCGTGAATCTAAAGCAAACACTGCGCGCACTCCCGGCTGATCGACATATTCAGCTTAGCGGCCAGCCCGATGGGCAGCGCACCAAGCGACAGACCGGAAGCATACCGCGAATACGCCAGTCTTCACGACAGCTGTGCCCTGCGGCGCTTTCGCCGAACGCCCCGACATGTGACATTTATTGGCGCCCTGCACCAGCACGGAACCGAGAGGGATAACGAATACGCGTAAATGACTGAAAACCATTGAGGCGTTCGAGATTACCCACATGCCGGACTGTGTGATTACAGGACAGGGTGTCATTTTTTTGCACCAAAACCGCACAGTGCGTCTACGCTCAGGCGTCGAAGCATCCGCCGAATACTCACTGGCGGGGTGAACCGGTAACGTTTTTGGCTGTCGCACGCGGCCGATGCCTTGGCAACACGATAGCCGGAATGGCGTCAAGCCCTTGTAGAAAGGGGCTTGGCGCCCCGTATTTATAAGGTTTTTACAGGTAACAGGCGGTGTTCAGAAAAATAACCGCACCGACATTGCGGTTTGTGCACGCTTGTTGCATTCGTACACATATGGACTATAAGCGCACCACACGATGTGGATGCCTCAAGCCCAACAAAAACAGTGGCAGGGTTGCCCGATGGAGATTCAAGTGTTTTGCCAGGGACTCTTTTTTAGCGATGCAAAAGGCTAGAAAAACAGCGAGAAAGTTGTAGACCCGATTGCATCGGTACTGTGAATTTGCGACCTCTACAAAGCCATCTGCGACAGCGTCGTAAAGAAGGTGAAACGTTAGATTCGCAAGTATCGCCAACATTGTCGGCGTGATATAAGTTTGCGCCGACACAAAAAGAAAGAGCCGCCCAGATAATAAAACAGGTGGGACGGCAGTACTCTTCTAAAAACCAAAGGAGCAAATCACGATGCGCGTGATGAAGTGGAGCATGATCGCACTGGCTGTTGCAGCAGGCACCTCGCAGTTCGCAGTGGCGTCTTCTCAGGATGATTCCAAAGGTTTCTTCGGCGACCAGAGTCTGAAACTGAAGACTCGTATGGAATACATGAACCGTGACTTTAAAAACGGTGCAGGCAACGGCTCTTCCGGTACTGCTGGCTATCGCCAGGACACCGGTGTCAGCCAACTGCTGACTTACGAGTCGGGCTTCACTCAAGGCACCATCGGCTTCGGTCTCGACGCCATGGCAATGGGTTCGGTCAAACTGGACGGCGGCTCGGGCCACCGCGGTAACGGCCTGTTCGCCAGCGACAGCGACGGCAACCCGGAAAAATCCCAGGGCAAAATCGGCGGCGCAGTTAAATTCCGTCTCTCCGACACCACCCTGAAATACGGCCAGCAATTTGTTGCCAGCCCAGTGTTCGCTACCGATGACAGCCGTCTGCTGCCAGAAGTCGCGACCGGTACCCTGATCACTTCCAAAGAGATCAAAGGTCTGGAACTGAGCGCAGGTCGCTTCACTTCCCTGAGCAAGCAAACCGGTATGGGCCGTGACAGCATCGGCGGTCTGCCTGATGAAAACGGTAACGGCGGCAAAGGCCTGACCAACATCAATATCTTTGGTGCCAGCTACGCCTTCACCGACAACTTCACCGGTGCACTGGCTGCTTCCGACGCTGATGACTACTTCAAGAAGTACTACATCAACCTGAACTACACCTTGCCGATCGACGACACGCAGTCGTTGAACTTCGACCTGAACGGTTACAAAACCAAGGGCGACAGCCGTGGTGACCTGGTCGACGCCATCGGTGACGGCACTCTGGGTGTGGACAACAACCTGTGGTCCCTGGCCGCTGCTTACAGCCTGGGCGCGCACAAGTTCACTGTTGCCTACCAGCAGTCGAGCGGCGACAACGCTTACTACTATGGCGTTGACGGTAACAGCACAATCTTCGTAGCCAACTCCATCCAGATCTCCGACTTCGTGGGTCGCGAAGAGAAATCCTGGCAGGCTCGCTACGACATCAACATGAAAGACTACGGCGTTCCTGGCCTGAGCTTCATGACCCGTTACGTGATGGGTGACAACATCGAGACCAACGGTCTGGGTGAAGGTAAAGAGAACGAGTGGAACGCCGAGTCCAAGTACGTTCTGCAAGAAGGTCCAGCCAAAGACCTGTCGTTCCGTCTGCGTTATGCCATGTACCGTTCGAACGGTGCTTACAGCGGCTACTCGTCTGACAACAACGACGTGCGTCTGATCGTTGAGTACCCACTGAACATCCTCTAATAGGGATGCACAGCTGAAGTACTGTAGAGCTCTGCTCTAAACAAGAACCGCTCACCTGCTTCAGGTGGGCGGTTTTTTTATGCCTGGCTTGACTGCATTCGAATGACAAAGATTAGTCAGCTATCTATTAGCTGGCGAACTTTAATGGCTGCCATAAAAAAAACCCAAGAGTGCGAACAGCTCTTGGGTCTTTATTGATTAACTGACTGCAAAGCCAGGTATCAAGGTTGTTACTGCGCCGCTGTTTCCTGAACTACGCGAATGGTTCGCTGCGGAAAAGGAATATCAATACCAGCGGTTTTTAAACGATCACGCGACTGCTCGTTAAACATGAACATCACGTCCCAGTAGTCTGCAGTTTTAACCCACACACGCAGGGAAACGGTGATCGCGCTGTCACCCAGCGTGGAAATTACCGCCTGCGGCGCCGGGTCTTGCAGAATGCGCTCGTCGTTGGCCAGATCCAGCAGCACTTGACGGGCCTTTTGCAGATCGGCTTCGTAATCAACGCCCACATCGAACACCACCTTGCGGGTCGGCTGACGATTGGTGTTGGTGATGATGCCGTTCGACAGGTTGCCGTTAGGCATGATGATGGTCTTGTTGTCGCCGGTACGCAGTACGGTGTGGAAGATCTGGATGCTGTCGACAGTACCCGCCACGCCCTGCGCTTCGATCCAGTCACCGATACGGAACGGACGGAACAGCAGAATCAGCACGCCACCGGCGAAGTTCGCCAGGCTACCCTGCAACGCCAGACCGATGGCCAGACCGGCAGCACCGATTGCGGCAACGAACGAGGTGGTTTCCACGCCGATCATCGACGCGACGCTGACGATCAGCAGCACTTTGAGAATGATGTTGGCCAGGCTGCTGATAAAACCTTGCAGCGCCAGGTCAGCATTGCGCAGAGCCAGCAGACCGCCGAGTTTTTGCGTGACCTTGTTGATCAGCCACCAGCCGATGGCCAGGGTAATCACTGCCAGCAGCACGCGGCTGCCGTATTCCATGATCATCGGGATCCACGCCTGGGATGCCTTGACCAGTTGGTCTACCTCAGCATTCAAATCCATCTTCTATCTCCTGATTTCCGGCTTTCCGGGGTGTATTCAAAACAAATGTGGGAGCGAGCCTGCTCGCGAAAGCGCTGGGTCATTCAGCCAATGAGTTGACTGACACACCGCTTTCGCGAGCAGGCTCGCTCCCACAGGTCATCTGACCGGGCTTAGTCGCGGAAGTTGTTGAACTGCAGCGGCATGCCGAATTCCTTGGCACGCAGTGCAGCGATGGCTTCTTGCAGGTCATCACGCTTCTTGCCAGTCACGCGCACTTGCTCGCCCTGAATGGCGGCCTGCACTTTCAGCTTGGCGTCTTTGATGTGGCCGACGATTTTCTTCGCCAGTTCTTTGTCGATGCCTTCCTTGAGGATGGCGTCCTGCTTCATCAGCTTGCCCGATGCATAAGCGTCCTTGACCTCGAGGCACTGCACATCGATCTTGCGCTTGACCAGCGCCAGCTTGAGGATTTCGATCATCGCTTCGAGCTGGAACCCGGCTTCAGCGGTCAGGCTCACGGTCAGGTCTTTTTCCTTGAACTCGAAGCTGCCTTTGCCTTTCAGGTCATAACGACGATCGAGTTCCTTCACGGCGTTCTCGACCGCGTTGGTGAGTTCGTGTTTGTCCAGTTCGGATACCACGTCGAACGACGGCATGTAATCTCTCCAATAAAAAGGCGCGCTCGATGAGGATGGAGCGCGCTTGGCTTGCGGTTAAAATCGGGCTCATTATAACGGGTCTTTTCCTACGAACACGGCGAGCCGCACATGCCTGTACGCAATCGAGCAAAAAACTGATGTCGACCACCTGGCACGTCCTCGGCGCCGGCAGCCTCGGCACACTGTGGGCCACGCGTCTGGCCCGGGCCGGTTTGCCGGTGAAATTGATCGTGCGCGATGCCGAACGCCTGCGCAGTTATGAAGCGGCCGGCGGGCTAACGCTCGTCGAACACGGCCAGGCCAGCACGCATGCCGTGCCGGGCGAAACCGCCGACAGCCCTGAGCCAATTCGCCGACTGCTGGTCGCCTGCAAAGCCTACGACGCCGAAAGTGCTATCGCCCGCCTCGCCCCGCGCCTGACAGCGGATGCCGAACTGATCCTGTTGCAGAACGGCCTCGGCAGTCAGGACGCCGTCGCCACGCGGGTTCCGCAAGCGCGCTGCATCAGCGCGTCCAGCACCGAAGGCGCGTTTCGCGACGGCGACTGGCGCGTGGTGTTCGCCGGTCACGGCTTCACCTGGCTGGGCGATGTCACTCAACCGGTTGCGCCGATCTGGCTGGACGATCTGCAAGCCGCGAACATTCCCCACGAGTGGAGTACCGATATCCTCACGCGGCTGTGGCGCAAACTGGCGCTCAACTGCGCGATCAACCCACTGACCGTGCTGCACCACTGCCGCAACGGTGGTTTGCAGGATCATCATTGCGAAGTCGCCACGCTGTGCGCCGAACTCGCCGAGTTGTTGCAGCACTGCGGCCAACCCGCTGCCGCTGAGAATCTGCAGCAAGAAGTCGAACGGGTGATTCAGGCGACGGCGGCCAATTACTCATCGATGTATCAGGACGTCGCCAACCAGCGCCGCACCGAAATCAGCTATCTATTGGGCCACGCCTGCAAAGTCGCCACGCGTCATCAATTGAATCTGCCGCACCTCAACCAATTGCAGCAGCGCCTCGTCGCGCATCTGCACAGCCTTGGATTGCCCAGCGACTGAGCAGCGGCTACGCTGGCCACTTGTTCCTTTGCTGCGATAAACCTGATGCCATTGCGCCAGCGCCTCGAAAACCTGCCGGTCGGCCAGAAACTGCTGGCCGCCCTGCTGGTGCTGTTGACCACTGTGTTGCTGGTCGCCAACCTGACCTTTATCAGCGCCGCCTACTACATTTCCCAGGAAAGCATGGCGCCGCAGGCGTTGCAGACCATCGGCCGACTGATCGCCAACCCGAGTCTGGTCAGCGAGTCCCTGCAATCACCGGAGAGCGCCGAGCGTCTGCTCAAGGAACTCGACAGCTACTCGCCATTACGCGCTGCTGCTATCTATGACGGCAAAGGCGAACGCCTCGCGCAGGTGCAGCGCGGCGACAAACTCAAACTGCCGGAACGCTATCGGCACATCGAAGCCTGGCAACTCACCGAATTTCGCAGCAACCAGTTGATCACCCTGCCCCGCCCCGGCACCGCGCCCGGCCATCTGCTGTTGGTAGCGAGCAGCGAACTGCCGATGGCGTTCTACACCGGCACCCTGACCGCGAGTCTTGGGATTCTGATTTTCAGCGTGCTGTTGTGGCTGGTGATTGCCCGCCAGATCAAACGCCTGATCACCCGGCCGATCCATCAACTGGAAGAACTCTCGCGTCAGGTCACCCGCGAAGAGAACTACGCCCTGCGTGCCTCACGCGGCAACCACGACGAAATCGGCAGCCTCGCTGAAGCGTTCAATACCATGCTCTCGCGCATTGAAGCCCGCGAGCAGCAGCTCAAACGCGCCCGCGACGACTCGCAAGCCGCCTACGATCAGGCTCAAGGTCTGGCCGAGGAAACCCGCCACACCAACCGCAAACTGGAACTGGAAGTTCAGGTACGCAGCAAAATCGAGAAGAAGCTCACCGGTTTCCAGAATTACCTCAACAGCATCATCGACTCGATGCCCTCGGCACTGATCGCACTCGACGAACAGCTCTACGTCACCCAATGGAATCAGGAGGCCAGCGCCCTTTCCGGCACACGTCTGGACGAAGCGCTGAACCAGCCGATCTTCCTCGCCTTCGAACCGTTGAAGCCGTTTTTGCCGCAGCTCAAACAAACCGTCGAACAACACACGGTGGCGAAAATCGAACGGGTGACGTGGTTCAAGGACGACGAGCCGAAGCATTACGCGCTGACGTTTTATCCGCTGATGGGTGGCGCCGGCCGTGGCGTGGTGATCCGCATCGATGACATCACCCAGCGTTTGTCGCTGGAAGAAATGATGGTGCAGTCGGAGAAGATGCTTTCGGTCGGCGGCCTCGCGGCGGGCATGGCCCACGAGATCAATAACCCGCTGGGCGCGATCCTGCACAACGTGCAAAACATCCGTCGACGCCTTTCAGCAGATCTGCCGAAGAACATTGAAACCGCCGAACAACTGGGCATCGAACTCGATACCGTCAACCGTTACCTGCAAGGCCGCGAAGTGCCGAAACTCCTCGACGGCATTCAACAGGCCGGTGCCCGTGCGGCGAAAATCGTCACGCACATGCTCAGCTTCAGCCGTCGCAGCACTCGGGAAATGGCACCGTGCGACCTGCCGGCGCTGATCGATCAAGCGGTGGAAATCGCCGGCAACGACTTCGATCTGGCGATCGGTTTCGACTTCAAGGGTCAGGCCATTGTGCGCCAGTTCGACCCGGCGCTCGGCCCGGTGCCCGGCACTGCCAACGAGCTGGAACAAGTACTGCTCAACCTGCTGAAAAACGCCGCGCAAGCGATTCACCAGCGTGAGGACGACAGCGAACCGGGGCGGATTATTCTGCGCACCAAACTCAATCCGCCGTGGGCCGAGATTCAGGTCGAGGACAACGGCATCGGCATGAGCGAGAGTGTGCGCAAACGCACCTTCGAGCCGTTCTTCACCACCAAGGAAATCGGTCAGGGCACCGGGCTTGGCTTGTCGGTGTCGTACTTCATCATCACCAACAATCACAAAGGCCAGATGGAAGTGCAGTCGGCGCCCGGTCAGGGCACCTGTTTCACCCTGCGCCTGCCGCTGGCGCCACCACCGGCCATCGCGGCTGAAATCAATCAACTACCGAGGTAACCCATGGGCTTTCGCTTGTCGAAGATTTACACGCGCACCGGCGACAAAGGCGAAACCGGCCTGGGCGACGGCCGCCGCGTACCGAAGGATCACCCGCGCATCGAAGCGATTGGTGAAGTCGATACGCTGAACAGTCAGGTTGGCGTGTTGCTGGCCGGGTTACTTGCCGAGCGCGAGGCCACTCCGGGGCTGAATGAATTGATCGAGGTATTGGCGCCTTGTCAGCATCGACTGTTTGATCTGGGTGGCGAGTTGGCGATGCCGGAATATCAGGCGCTGAACGCGGCGGAAATCGAGCGGCTGGAAGCGGCGATCGACGTCTGGAATGAGGAGTTGGGGCCGCTGGAGAATTTCATTCTGCCGGGTGGTTCGATGTTGATTGCGCAGGCGCATGTGTGCCGCAGCCTGGCGCGGAGTGCCGAGCGGCGCTGTCAGCATCTGAATGCGATCGAGCCACTGGCCGGGGTTGGCCTGGCGTATATCAATCGGTTGTCGGATTTGTTGTTTGTGGCGGCGCGGTTGATTGCGCGGCGGCAGGGGATTGCGGAGATTTTGTGGCAACCGGCGGCCAAGCCTTAGATTTGCAGTGATTGGAAGGACGCCTTCGCGAGCAGGCTCACTCCTACAGTTGACCGTATTCCAACTGAAGGAACACGGCCCATGTAGGAGTGAGCCTGCTCGCGATGAGGCCAGCAGCCGTTACAGAGAATCAGGCCAGAATGCGCGGATCCCCGCAACACCCTGCGCCCCAACACCCCAAGCCTTCTCGCGCTCCGCCGGGCCCACCCCGCCCAACAGAAACACCGGCTTACTAAAGCCTTCGATCAACGCCGAAGCCTGCTCCCAACCCAACGGCTGCGCATCCGGGTGCGTCAACGTCGGCTGCACCGGCGACAGCGTCACAAAATCCACGCCCATCTGCTCCGCCAACGCCAATTCCTCAGCGTTGTGGCACGACGCCGCCAGCCAGCGCTCAGCCGGCAACGGCCGCCCCGCCGCTGCGTATTTACGCAACTGCGCTGAAGTGATGTGCCAACCCGCCGACGGGAAATCACCGAGCCATTCAAATGGCCCTTTGATCATCAATTGCGCCTTGCCAGCGCAGAGACCGGCGGCATCCACAGCCAGATCGCGGTACTTCGGGTCGTAACCGTTCGGTGCGCGCAGCTGGATGAGCTTGATCCCGCCAGCAATCGCCTTCTGAATCCCGCGCAGCAAAGCCGGGGTTTCCAGATCTTCCGGGGTGATCAGGTATTCACCCGGCAGACGCGCGGCCGCGACGATGGGTTGGTTGGCGGCCGGGAACTCGTAGTTCGGCAAGTCTTTCGCAGTCACCCAGGCCAATGGCTGGCCTTCGGCACCGTGCGGTTCGCCGGTGAATGCCGAGACTTCCCAGACATCCAGCAACACCTGCTTGTCCGGGTAATCGTGACGCACTTTGATCAGCGGTCGGGCGGCGCCAACGACGATGCCCAGTTCTTCTTTCAGCTCACGGGCCAGCGCGCTTTCGACGGTTTCGTCCGCCTCGACCTTGCCGCCGGGAAACTCCCACAGCCCACCCTGATGCTGGGAGTCGGCGCGGCGGGCAATGAGGATTTTGCCGCTGTCGTCACGGATGACGGCGGCGGCGACGTGTACACGTTTCACGGATTCAACTCCTCCAGTCCAGCCTGTTGCCACGCTTTGAAGGCGGGCCATTGGTAGACGGTTTCAACATAGGCTTCGTCGGCGGCCGGCAGTTTTACCTGATAGGTGCGCAGGCGCACGGCAATCGGCGCGAAGAAGGCATCGGCCAGACTGACGCGACCGAACAGGTAAGGCCCGCTCTCGGTGGCGGCGTCACGGCATTCGGCCCACAGCGCGAGCATGCGTTCGATATCGACCTTCACTTCTGGCGGCACCGGGTTGAGCGGCGCGTCATGACTGAGGTTGAACGGCATGTGATTGCGCATGGCGAAGAAGCCGCTGTGCATTTGTGCGCAAGCGGATCGGGCCTGAGCGCGGGCGAAAATGTCGCTCGGCCAGAGTTGCTCGGACGGGAACTGTTCGGCCAGGTATTCGGCGATGGCCAGCGAATCGGCAACCGTGCCGCGCGAGGTTTGCAGCAGCGGCACTTTGGCGGTCGGCGAATGCTTGAGCAGCCGCTCGCGGGTGTCGGGCTTGCCGAGTTTGATCAGTTCTTCGGTGTAAGGAGCGCCGGTCAGTTCAAGCGCCAAGGCAGCGCGCAGAGACCAGGAGGAAAGCAGTTTGTCGCCGATGATCAGGTGCAAGGACATGGTGTGGCGCCTTTTCGTCAGAGGTAAAACTTTGGGTCTGAGGTGCCTGGACTGCCGTCTTCGCGGGCAAGCCTTGCTCCTACAGGTCAACGCTATCCGGTAGGAGCAAGGCTTGCCCGCGATGATGCCGGCAGCCCACTCCTGAGCTTTAGATCAAGTGCGGTATTCAGCGTTGATCTTCACATACTCATGCGACAGGTCGGTGGTCCAGATGGTTTCGCTGCATTCGCCGCGACCCAGTTCGATGCGGATGGTGATTTCTTCCTGTTGCATCACTGCCGAGCCTTGCGCCTCAGTGTAGGTCGCCGCGCGCGCGCCACGGCTGGCGATGCACACGTCGCCGAGGAACACGTCGATTTTGCTCACGTCCAGATCGGGCACGCCGGCACGACCGACGGCCGCCAGAATACGGCCCCAGTTCGGGTCGGAGGCGAACAGTGCGGTCTTGATCAGCGGCGAGTGCGCCACAGTGTAGCCAACGTCCAGGCACTCCTGATGGTTGCCGCCGCCATTCACTTCAACAGTGACAAATTTGGTCGCGCCTTCGCCGTCACGCACGATGGCTTGGGCCACGTCCATGCAAACCTCGAACACCGCTTGCTTCAATTTGGCGAACAGCTCGCCTTCAGCGCGGGTGATTTCCGGCAGTGCAGCCTTGCCGGTAGCGATCAGCATGCAGCAGTCGTTGGTCGAGGTGTCGCCGTCGATGGTGATGCGGTTGAACGATTTGTTGGCGCCGTCGAGCATGAGGTTGTGCAGCACGTCGCGGGAGACTTTGGCGTCAGTGGCGATGTAACCGAGCATGGTCGCCATGTTCGGACGGATCATGCCCGCGCCTTTGCTGATGCCGGTGACGGTGATGGTCACGCCGTCATGCTGGAACTGGCGGCTGGCACCTTTTGGCAAGGTGTCAGTGGTCATGATGCCGGTGGCAGCGGCTTCCCAGTTGTTTTCCGAGAGATCGTCCAGCGCAGCTTGCAGCGCGCCTTCGATCTTCTCGACCGGCAGTGGCTCGCCGATTACACCGGTTGAGTACGGCAGAATCTGGCTGGCATCGACGCCAGTCAGCTCAGCCAGCCTGGCGGTGGTGCGCTCGGCAGCGGCCAGGCCCGGCTCGCCGGTGCCCGCGTTGGCGTTGCCGGTGTTGGTCAGCAGATAACGCACGGCGTTCTGTACGCGTTGCTTCGCCAGAATCACCGGCGCGGCACAAAAGGCGTTCAACGTGAACACGCCGGCCACGGTCGAACCTTCGGCGCAGCGCATCACAACGACATCTTTGCGCCCAGGGCGCTTGATGCCGGCCGAGGCAATACCGAGTTCAAAACCGGCAACCGGGTGCAACGTTGGCAAAGGACCAAGACCAACAGCCATGAATGCGCTCCTTACTCAATGATGTCAGCACCGTCACGCGCAGTGACGGTGGTTTAAATGGCAAAACGCCGCGACGGCATAAGCCGGTCGCGGCGCGGGTATTTCAGCAGTGATAACGGGTTTTACTGGATCTGCCCGTGGCAATGCTTGAATTTCTTGCCCGAACCGCAGTAGCACAGTTCGTTGCGGCCCAGCTTCTGTTCGTTGCGAACCGGGGCGGCGGCGAGGGCCACATCGACCTCTTCACCGAGCAGTTCCGGTTGCTCCAGACCTGGCGCTTCAGCGTGTTCGAACTGCATGCGGGCGGCCAGTGCTTCGGCTTCCTGACGCAGACGTTGCTCTTCGGCTTCCGGGTCTTCGCGGCGAACCTGAACGTGCGAGAGCACACGGATCGAGTCGCGCTTGATCGAATCGAGCAGTTCGGAGAACAGCGTGAACGACTCGCGCTTGTACTCTTGCTTCGGGTTCTTCTGGGCGTAACCACGCAGGTGGATACCGTGACGCAGGTGATCCATGGTCGACAGGTGGTCTTTCCACAGGTCATCCAGCACGCGCAGAACGATTTGCTTCTCGAAGGAGCGCAGTGCATCGGCACCGGCCTGATCTTCTTTCTCGTTGTACGCCGCCATCAGCTCGGTCATGAGCTTCTCGCGCAGGGTTTCTTCGTAGAGGTGATCGTCTTCGTCGAGCCACTGCTGAATCGGCAGTGTCACGCCGAAATCGCTGGCAATCGACGCTTCCAGACCGGCAACGTCCCACTGTTCCGGCAGCGATTGCGGCGGAATGTGTGCGCTGACGGTGGCGTTGAGCACGTCCTGACGGAAGTCGGCGATGGTTTCACCGATGTTGTCAGCGGCCAGCAACGTGTTACGCATGTGATAAATCACTTTACGCTGTTCGTTGTTGACGTCGTCGAACTCGAGCAGTTGCTTACGAATGTCGAAGTTACGGCCTTCAACCTTGCGCTGCGCCTTCTCGATCGCGTTGGTCACCATGCGGTGCTCGATCGCTTCGCCCGGCTGCATGCCCAGGGCTTTCATGAAGTTCTTCACCCGGTCAGAGGCGAAGATACGCATCAGGCTGTCTTCCAGCGACAGGTAGAAGCGGCTGGAACCGGCATCACCCTGACGACCGGCCCGACCACGCAACTGGTTGTCGATACGGCGCGATTCGTGACGCTCGGAAGCAATCACCTGCAAACCACCGGACTCCAGCACTTGCTGGTGACGCTTCTGCCAGTCGGCCTTGATCTGGGCGATTTGCTCAGGGGTCGGGTCTTCCAGCGAAGCGACTTCCACTTCCCAGTTGCCGCCCAACAGAATGTCGGTACCACGACCGGCCATGTTGGTGGCGATGGTCAGCGCGCCCGGACGACCGGCCTGCGCAATGATTTCAGCTTCTTTTTCGTGGAACTTGGCGTTGAGAACCTTGTGTTCGATGCCTTCCTTCTCGAGCAGTGCAGACATGTGCTCGGAGGTTTCGATGGTGGCAGTACCCACCAGCACCGGACGACCGGCAGCCATGCTTTCTTTGATGTCTGCAACGATTGCCGTGTACTTCTCTTCGGCAGTCAGGAACACCAGGTCGTTGTAGTCCTTACGCGCCAGCGGCTTGTTCGGCGGAATGACCATGACCGACAGACCGTAGATCTGATGGAATTCGAACGCTTCGGTGTCAGCGGTACCGGTCATGCCGGACAGCTTGGTGTACAGACGGAAGTAGTTCTGGAACGTGGTCGAGGCCAGGGTCTGGCTCTCGGCCTGAATGTTCAGACCTTCTTTGGCTTCGATGGCCTGATGCAGACCTTCGGACAGACGGCGACCCGGCATGGTACGGCCGGTGTGTTCGTCGACCAGTACGACCTGGCCGTCCTGCACGATGTATTCAATGTTGCGGTTGAACAGTTTGTGCGCACGCAGACCGGCATAGACGTGGGTCAGCAGGCCCAGGTTATGCGCCGAGTACAGGCTCTCGCCTTCAGCCAGCAGGCCGACGCCGGTGAGCATGTCTTCGATGTACTGGTGACCGGCTTCGTTGAGTTCGACCTGACGGGTCTTCTCGTCAACGGTGTAGTGGCCAGCCTTGGTGACTTCGCCTTCAACTTCTTCGACGTGCAGTTCCAGCTGCGGGATCAGTTTATTGATCTCCATGTACAGCTTGGAGCTGTCCTCGGCCTGACCGGAAATGATCAGCGGGGTACGCGCTTCGTCGATGAGGATGGAGTCGACTTCGTCGATCACGGCAAAATTGAGTTCGCGCTGGAATTTTTCTTCCATGCTGAACGCCATGTTGTCGCGCAGGTAGTCGAAACCGAATTCGTTGTTGGTGCCGTAGGTGATGTCGGCGGCGTAGGCGATACGCTTCTCTTCCGGCGGCTGGAACGGCGTCACGACGCCGACGGTCAGGCCGAGGAATTCATACAGAGGACGCATCCAGTTGGCGTCACGGCGGGCCAGGTAGTCGTTCACCGTCACAACGTGCACGCCCTTGCCGGACAGTGCGTTGAGGTAAACGCCCAGTGTTGCCACCAGGGTCTTGCCTTCACCGGTACGCATTTCTGCGATCTGACCTTCATGCAAGGTCATGCCGCCGATCAGCTGGACATCGAAGTGACGCATACCCATGACACGCTTACCGGCTTCGCGGGCGACCGCAAAGGCTTCTGGCAGCAGTTTGTCGAGGGTTTCCCCTTTGGCGATGCGGGCCTTGAACTCGTCGGTCTTGGCGCGCAATTGATCGTCCGAAAGGGCCACCATTTGCTCTTCGAAGGCATTGACGAGCTGCACCGTCTTGAGCATGCGTTTGACTTCACGCTCGTTCTTGCTTCCAAAAAGTTTCTTTAACAAAGGCGCAAACATATCGGCAGGATCTTCCAC
>NZ_JBIVMX010000023.1:25969-78619 GCF_044753305.1 Pseudomonas sp. NPDC088429
GCCCGAGCAGCCCTCATGGCCGCATGCGAACGAGCATTCTACCCGGAAACGGTGGTGAGGAAAGTGGCGATGTTCCACGATGCTGGCACTGCGCTTTGACGGGGCTCACTTAAAATAGGGGCGTTTTGCTCAACTTCAAGTCGTACGGAAAAGAAGTTAGTCGTTGATTTAATGGGTAAAGCAGGGGCAATTGCAATGGGCGAGTGAAAAGTCCGCTTTCTGCTACCATGGCGTTTCTGTTACTTCAGGTGTTCGATCATGGCATTTCGCCCTCTTACGGCCAGAGCACCCGCCGTTCTGCTTCGCGAAGCCAAACCGCTCAAGGCCATCCTCGGCCATGCCCAACGACTGGGGCATTTGCAACGCCTGCTCGAAAGCCAACTGCAACCCGCCGCCCGCGAGCATTGCCATGTGGCGTCGTGGCGTGAGGGCAGTCTGTTGCTGATTGTCACCGATGGTCATTGGGCCACGCGTCTGCGTTACCAGCAAAAGCGTTTGCAGCGCCAGTTGCAGATGTTTGATGAGTTCGCCAGTTTGACGCGGATTCTGTTCAAGGTGCAGCCGCCGACGATTCAGCGGGCGGTGGTGGGCAATACCATGGATTTGTCGACGGATGCTGCGGCGACGATTCAGGCGACGGCGGACGGGATCAGTGATCCGGGGTTGCGTGCGGCACTGGAGCGTTTGGCGGCGCACGCGAAAGACAAGTCCTGAAGCAAGATCAAAAGATCGCAGCCTGCGGCAGCTCCTACAATTGGAAATGCATCCATCTGTAGGAGCTGCCGAAGGCTGCGATCTTTGCTTTCAGCGGCGTTTGCTGCCGCCTAATAAAGAGCCCATCAGGCCGCGTACCAATTGTTTGCCGAGGTTGTTCGCGGCTTGGCGCATGGCGGATTTCAGTGCCTGCCCGGCGGCGGTGCCGAGGAATTCTCCGGCTCTGTCGGCGAGGCTTGGCTCTTCAGCCGCAGGTTTTCCGGCAGGTGTCTCAGCCTCCGGCGCCAGGCCTTTGCGACCCATGAGGATTTCATACGCCGACTCGCGATCAATCGGCTTGTCATACCGTCCCTTGAACGGCGAGCCGGCGATCAGCGTGGTGCGTTCGGTCTCAGTCAACGGCCCGATCCGCGATTGCGGCGGCGCCACCAGCACGCGCTGCACCATTTCCGGCGTGCCCTTCTCCGCCAGCGTGCCGACCAGCGCCTCGCCGATCCCCAGCTCCGTCAGCACCGACAACGTATCGAACGCCGGATTCGGCCGGAAGCCGTCCGCCACCGCGCGTAGGGATTTCTGTTCCTTGGCAGTGAACGCGCGCAGACCGTGCTGGATGCGCAAACCGAGCTGCGCCAAGACGTCATCGGGCAAATCCGCCGGCGACTGCGTGACGAAATACACGCCAACGCCTTTCGAACGGATCAAGCGCACCACCTGCTCGAGTCGCTCCTGCAGAGCCTTCGGCGTATCGCCAAACAATAAATGCGCCTCATCGAAAAACAGCGCCAGCAGCGGTTTGTCGGCGTCGCCGCGCTCTGGCAACTGCTCGAACAGTTCGGCCAACAGCCACAGCAGGAACGTCGCGTAAACCTTCGGCGCTTCATGCACCAGACGACTGGCGTCGAGCAAATGAATACGCCCTCGGCCATCGGCGGCCGGTTGCAGGATGTCTTCGAGTTGCAGCGCCGGCTCGCCGAACAAAGCTTCCGCGCCCTGCTGCTCGAGGGTCGCCAAACGGCGCAACAGCGCCTGACTGGAACCGGTGGTCATCAGCGCGGCGTCTTCGCCCAACAGCTGCGGATTTTCCTTGAGGTGATTTAGCAGCGCTTTCAGATCTTTCAGATCCAGCAACAACAACCCTTCGCGATCAGCGACCTTGAACGCGGCATACAGCGCCGACTGCTGACTGTCGGTGAGTTCCAGCAGGCTGCCGATCAGCAGCGGGCCCATTTCACTCAGCGTGGTGCGCAGTGGATGACCGGATTCACCGTGGATATCCCACAAGGTCACCGGGTAAGCCTGCGGCGTGTAGTTGAGCCACGGCATGCCGGCGATGCGTTCGGCGATCTTGCCCTGCGGGTTGGCGGCGGCACCGAGGCCGCACAAATCGCCCTTGATGTCAGCGGCGAACACCGCCACGCCAGCATCACTGAACGCTTCAGCCAGACGCTGCAAGGTCACGGTTTTACCGGTACCGGTCGCGCCGGCGATCAGCCCGTGACGGTTCGCCAGGCGCATGGCCTGGCCAATCGGTTGCCCCGTGAGATCGGCGCCGATTACGAGTTGCGATGAGTCAGGCATTTTGTCACCCATGGTTAATCTTTGATTCGCTTTGGCCGATAGATAAAACGTGAACCTGGCTGAAAAGTCGGTAGGACATTTCCCTAAGGAGAGACGGAAATATTCACGTGTACTCACCCTTGCCCATAGTGCGCGCCTTTATAAAAGCACGCCCAGGACATTAAGACCTTAGCGGAACCCCAAGCCATGAACAAAAATCTGCGCTTCAGCCATAAAATTTTGCTTGCCGCCGCCCTCATCGTCATCGCCGCTTTCGCCTCGTTTACGCTGTACAACGACTGGTTGCAGCGCAACGCGATCCGCGATGACCTGAACAACTATCTCAACGAGATGGGCGAAGTCACTGCCGGAAACATTCAAACCTGGCTCAACGGTCGCATTTTGCTGATCGAGAACGCCGCCCAGAACATCTCGATCAACCCCGAGCCCGCCAACGTCGCCAGCCTGCTGGAACAGAAAACCCTGACCTCGACGTTCATGGCCACCTACCTCGGCGACGCCACCGGCCACTTCACCATCCGCCCGGACACGAAGATGCCAGAGGGTTTCGATCCACGGGTGCGCCCTTGGTATAAAGGTGCCGAAGGCAGCAGCACGTCGACCCTGACCGAACCGTACATCGATGCGGCCACCGGGCAGTTGATCATCTCCATCGCCACCGCCTCGAAAAAGGCCGGCCAAAGCGTCGGCGTGGTCGGCGGCGATCTGAGCCTGCAATCGCTCATCGACACCCTCGCCGCCCGAGATTTCGACGGCATGGGGTATGTGTTCCTGGTCAGCGCCGACGGCAAAATCCTCGTGCACCCGGACAAGGCCTTGGTGATGAAATCACTGAAAGACGCCTTCCCGCAGGACACCCCGCGCATCAGCGGCGACTTCAGCGAAGTCACCGTCGATGGCAAAACCCGCATCGTCACTTTCGCGCCGATCAAAGGTTTGCCATCGGTGAACTGGTACATCGGCCTGTCGGTAGATAAAGATCAGGCGTTCGCCATGCTCAGCGAATTCCGCACCTCGGCGGTGATTGCGACGGTGATCGCGGTGGCAATCATCCTCGCGCTGCTCGGCATGCTGATCCGCATTCTGATCCAGCCGCTGCACGTGATGACCCGCGCCATGGAAGACATCGCCGACGGCGAAGGCGACCTGACCAAGCGCCTGACCATCGTCAATAACGATGAGTTTGGTGTGTTGGGCACCGCGTTCAACCGTTTCGTCGAGCGCATTCATGGCTCGATCCGCGAAGTGTCGTCAGCCACCGGGCAAGTCAATGAAGTTGCGTTGCGTGTGGTCGCTGCGTCGAACTCGTCGATGTACAACTCGGATCAACAAGCCTCGCGCACCAGCAGCGTCGCCGCGGCGATCAATCAACTGGGTGCTGCCGCTCAGGAAATCGCCCGCAATGCCGCGCAGGCGTCGAACCAGGCCAGCGATGCGCGTGGCCTCGCCGAAGACGGCCAGCAAGTGGTGGATCGCAGCATCAAGGCGATGAATCAGTTGTCGAGCATGCTCAGTGCGTCGAGCAGCAATATCGAATCGCTGAACAGCAAAACCGTGAACATCGGCCAGATTCTTGAAGTGATCACCAGCATCTCCCAGCAAACCAACCTGCTGGCGCTCAACGCCGCGATCGAAGCGGCGCGTGCCGGTGAGGCCGGGCGCGGCTTTGCGGTGGTGGCGGATGAAGTGCGCAACCTCGCGCATCGCACGCAGGAATCGGCGCAGCAGGTGCAGACGATGATCGAAGAGTTGCAAGTCGGCGCCCGGGAGTCGGTGAGCACCATGAGTGAAAGCCAGCGTCACAGCCAGGACAGCGTCGAGATTGCCAACCTTGCCGGCGAACGTTTGAACAGCGTGACCCTGCGGATTGGCGAGATTGACGGGATGAACCAGTCGGTGGCGACGGCGACGGAAGAGCAAACGGCGGTGGTTGAGTCGATCAATGTTGATATTACCGAGATCAATACGCTGAACCAGGAAGGGGTCGAAAACCTGCAGGCGACGTTGCGGGCGTGCTCGGATCTGGAACAGCAGGCTTCGCGGTTGAAGCAGTTGGTGGGTAGTTTCAGGATTTAAGATCAAGAGCTTACCCCCTCACCCCAGCCCTCTCCCCCAGGGGGGCGAGGGGGAAAGGGAGCAGATCTTCAAGCCTTTCAAAACCTGAGCTCGACTCAGGTCTCTCAAGTCGGCGTACCTCCAACATCCACCTCGGTCAGTCCCCTCTCCCTCCGGGAGGGGTGAGGGACTCTTCAAAACCTGAGTTCACCTCAGGTCTCTCAAGTCGGCGTACCTCCAGCATCCACCTCGGTCAGTCCCCTCTCCCTCGGGAGAGGGTTAGGGTGAGGGGCCGCTTCAGCGCGGATTCCGACCGAACCATCCATTCCAGACAAAGGTCAACCAAGGGAGTACCACGCAGCGGAGGGTTGTTCACCGTGCACATCGCCGACATCACCATGTTTTACGCCCCGGCCAGCGGTGGCGTGCGCACGTATCTGGATGCCAAACATCGTCGTTTGGGCTTCAAACCCGGCATTCGCCACAGCCTGCTGATCCCCGGCGCCCGCTTCGGCGAACACGACGGCGTTTACACGGTTCCCGCCCCCGCCCTGCCCTTCGGCAAAGGCTATCGCTTCCCGCTGCGCCTCGCGCCGTGGCGAAACGTCCTGCAGGATTTGCAGCCCGATCTCATTGAAGTCGGCGACCCCTACCTCACCGCATGGGCCGCACTGGATGCCCGACGGCAACTGGATGTGCCGGTGATCGGCTTTTATCACTCGGATCTGCCGCTGCTGGTCGGCAATCGCATGGGCCATTGGGTTACGCCGAATGTCGAAGCGTATGTCACCAAACTTTACGGCAACTTCGACCGCGTGCTCGCGCCAAGTCAGGTAATGGCCGACAAGCTCACCGGCCTCGGCGTGCGCAATGTCTTCGTGCAGCCGCTGGGCGTCGATCTGCAAACCTTTCACCCCGAGGCCCGCGACCCGAATCTGCGCGCACAACTGGGCATCGCCGACGACACCCGGCTGCTGATCTACGCCGGGCGCGGTTCAAAAGAGAAAAACCTGCCAGTGCTGCTCAAATGCATGCAACGCCTCGGCCCGCGCTATCACTTGCTGCTGGTCGGCTCGTCGATGCCCGCCGTGGTGCCGGACAATGTCAGCGTGATTAATCAATTCTGCCCGGCACCGCGCGTCGCGCAATTGATGGCCAGCGCCGATGCGCTGATCCATGCCGGCGATCAGGAAACCTTCGGCCTGGTGATTCTCGAAGCCATGGCCTGCGGCATTCCGGTGGTGGCGGTGGCGGCCGGGGCGTTTGAAGAAATCGTCAACGAATCCTGCGGTTTGCTCTGTACACCGAATAATCCACAGGCGATGGCCAATGCCGTGCGCGAAGTGTTCAGTCGCGGCACTGTGAAACTGGGCGAGCAAGCGCGACAGCACGTTGAACAGCATTACGCGTGGGACACGGTGGTCGACAGTCTGCTCGGCCACTATCACGCCGTCCTCGGCCACGCGCTGCCTAAGGTTGCCAATGGCTGAAGCGCTGAGTCGCCCCGCCGTGTTGTTGGTGCTGCATGACGTGGCACCGTCGACGTGGGCGGATTACCAACCGTTTGTCGAAGCCGTCGACGCACTGGGCAGCGTGCCGATGACCTGGCTGGTCGTCCCCGATTTCCATCGGCGCAACGCCCTCAACGAACATCCGGCGTTTTGTCGATTGCTCGATGAGCGTGTTGCCCGCGGCGATGAGTTGGCCTTGCACGGTTTTTTCCATGACGATCAGGAACCCGGCCCAACCAGTCCGCGCGACTGGTTCATGCGCCGCGTTTACACCCACGAAGGCGAGTTCTATCGTTTATCCCGCGAAACCGCCCTCGCCCGTCTGCGCGATGGCATCGAAGTCTTCCAGCGCCACGACTGGCCGTTGCACGGTTTCGTCGCCCCGGCGTGGTTGATGAGCGACGGCACCCGCCAAGCCCTGCGTGAATTACAGCTGAGCTACACCAGTGATCCACAGCATCTTTATCGATTGCCGGATTTCTCCGCCATCGACGCGCCGGGTCTGGTCTGGAGTGCCCGCAGCGCCTGGCGTCGCGGTTTATCGAAAATTGTCAGTGAGCAGCGGCAACAGCGTTGGCGCCAGGCGTCGGTGATTCGGCTAGGCTTGCACCCTGTGGACATGCGCCACGATTTTTCCCGCGATTACTGGCTGCACACCTTGCAGCGACTACTGAATGAAGGACGCGTACCGATGACCAAAATCCACTGGCTCGCCCAACAGCGCGGTCAATCGGGATCCGCTGCATGAGTCGCGGCATTCTGTTGTTGATCGGCCTGCTCGCGGCGGTGTTGATCCCGGTGGTGCTCGGTGGCGGCGAAACCTGGGCGCGCCTGCAAAGTTTTCCGCTGTTATGGCTGTTGATCATGTTCGGCATGATCCTGCTCTGCTGGGGCATCAATACCCTGCGTCTGCGCTTGTTGCTCGGCGATCAGCGCGACCGCGTCACGCCGCTGAAAAGCCTCGGCGTGGTGATGGCCGCCGAGTTCGCTTATTGCGCCACGCCCGGTGGCAGCGGTGGGCCGTTGACCATCATGGCGTTGCTCGCCCGCTGCGGTGTGCGTCCGGCCCGTGGCAGCGCGGTGTTTGCCATGGATCAACTCAGCGATTTGCTGTTCTTTCTCTGCGCCCTCAGCGGCATTCTGATTTATGCGTTGTTTCAACATCTGAGCGATCGCCTGGAATGGTTGCTGACAGTCAGCGCGATTTCGTTGTTTGGCGGCTTGTTCAGTTGCGTGTTGATTGCGCGTTATCACCGCGCGTTGATTCGCTTGAGTGGCCGCTTATTGGTGAGGATGAACGTTAAACCGGGCACTCGCCGCCGCTGGGCGCGCAAGTTGCTGCACTTTCTCGCGGCGTTTACCGACACGTTGAAGTTGCCCTGGCAAACCCTGATCAAGGTGTTCGCGCTGACGTGTGTGCATTGGTTATTGCGTTACAGCGTGTTGTATCTGGCGTTGCGCGGGTTGGGCGCAGACTTGCAGTGGGCCTGGAGTTTTCTGGTGCAGATGCTGTCGCTGGGGGCCGGGCAATTCAGTTTATTGCCGGGGGGCGCGGGGGCGGCGGAATTGACTTCGGCGGCACTGTTGGCGCCGATGGTGGGGAAATCGACGGCAGCGGCGGCGATTCTGATTTGGCGGGTGGTGACGTATTACTTTTATCTGTTGGTTGGGGGGCCGGTGTTTTTGATGATGTTGGGGCGGCCGTTGTTGCGCAAATTGATGAAAGTGCCGCAGGCGTAAAAGATCGCAGCCTGCGGCAGCTCCTACAGGGATCGCGTTTCACACTTCGTTTTGTTTATCGTCGGACTCTTGCAACTGTTCCCACAACTCGGCCGCACCGGGAAACTCGGTGCCATCCTCCGGGGTCATGTCCTCGGGGTCGTAGCGACTCAAACAACCTTCGCCCAATGTCGCCGGCGCTTTGGACGTGGCTTTGTCCAGTGGATCACTCATGTAAGTTTCCTCGGGGCTTAAACGACAAAGGGTCTGAGCGATTGAACGCCCAGACCCTTGGTTTTTCAAGCCTGCGTGTGTTCGATCAGAACACCACAGTCTTGTTGCCGTGCACCAGCACGCGATCTTCGAGGTGATAACGCAGGCCGCGAGCCAGCACCATCTTCTCGACGTCACGGCCGAAACGCACCATGTCTTCGATGCTGTCGCTGTGGCTCACGCGCACCACGTCCTGCTCGATGATCGGGCCGGCGTCCAGCTCTTCGGTCACGTAGTGGCAGGTCGCGCCAATCAGTTTCACGCCGCGCAGCGACGCCTGGTGGTACGGCTTGGCACCGACGAACGACGGCAGGAAGCTGTGGTGAATGTTGATCACCTTGTGCGCGTATTCGCGGCACATGTCCGGCGGCAGGATTTGCATGTAACGCGCCAGCACCACTACTTCAGCGTCGTGCTGTTTGACCAGACGCGACACTTCGTCGAAGGCCGGTTGCTTGTCCTGCGGATTGACCGGGACGTGGTAATACGGGATGCCGTGCCACTCGACCATGCTGCGCAGGTCGTCATGGTTGGAAATCACGCAGGAGATTTCGCAATCCAGCTCATCGCTGTGCCAGCGGTGCAACAAGTCCGCCAGGCAGTGCGATTCGCGGCTGGCCATCAGCACTACGCGCTTCTTCTGCTCGGTGTCGGTGATGCGCCAGTCCATCGAGAACTCTTCGGCGATCGGCGCAAACTTCTCGCGCAATACTTCAATACCGAATGGCAGCGAATCGGCACGAATTTCGTGACGCATGAAGAACCAACCCACCTGATTATCCGAGTGGTGGCTCGCTTCGGTGATCCAGCCATTGTGGGCTGCCAGAAAATTACTGACTTTGGCAACGATGCCAACGCGGTCCGGGCAAGAAATCACCAGACGAAAAGTGCGCATGAGGGGAAGACTCCAGAACTTCGCAAAGGCCGCCATTCTAGCGACTGCGCGGGAAAACTGCAGTATTGATGAGCGCTGGCGTGGCCGGGGCCTGATACCCACACTTTTTTGACGGAAACAAACGCCAGAGGGATGGCGCTTTGCTGGCATTGTTAAACAGACATTTGTGAATATCTGTGCTGACGGCTTCACACTATTTAACTGAACAATCAATTTGCGGCTATTTCTCGTAACTAATTTAAATAAAAACCCCGGTTAAATGTTTACTTGATGAAACAGCCTGACTATTATTGCGCCACTGTCCCCTGTCATTCAGCATTCTACTAAGGTAGTAATCATGTCCTTGATCAACGAATATCGCGCCACCGAAGAAGCTATCAAAGAGCTGCAAGCCCGTTTGAAGAACCTGTCGCAAGACGACAAACTGCAAACCGAGCTGGAATTCGAAGGCAAACTGCGCACCCTGATGGGCGAATACTCCAAGTCGCTGCGTGACATCATCGCGCTGCTGGACCCAGAGTCGAAAACCAAAGCACCACGCGGCGGCGCAGTAAAAACTACCGGCACCAAGCGTGCTCGCAAAGTTAAACAATACAAAAACCCGCACAACGGCGAAGTCATCGAAACCAAAGGTGGCAACCACAAAACTCTGAAAGAGTGGAAAGCCAAGTGGGGCGGCGACGTGGTTGAAGGCTGGGCTACCCTGCTGGGCTAAGCCGCAACGCCTTCGCAGAGTGATCTGCGAAAAAAGAAACGCCAGCGAATGCTGGCGTTTTTTATGCCTGACGTTTAGTAACAAACATGTTCGATTTCAAAGACCCAAACGTTTGCGCAATGCCTGGACATAACTCTGCCATTCATTGAGCACTGCGCTCTGCTCTGGCGTAGCACTAAGCAACCATTGCTCGGCGGCCTCGCTAAAAGATTTCAAGGTATTCGGCGCGCCGAATTCCGGGGCCGACAAACGTTGCTGACACAATAATTTCCAGCGCGCCTGTTCTTCAGAATTCAACGTATCGGCAAAGTTACGTGCGCGATATCGAAAGAGTAATTCAGGCAAACGTTCATCATCGAACGGCCATTGCTCTTGTGCCAAATGTGCCGGGTCAGCGTTTCTCACTTGCTCACACAGACGCCGATCACGATCACCGATAAATCCGTCGTACAACTGTTGTTCCGGATCTTCACTCGGGGTGAAATCTTCGCTGGCATAAATAGCCGCAATTTTATCTTTCCAAACTTGTTGTGCGTCAGTTAGCCGCAGCGCGCGTTCCTGATAAAGCGCCATGTCCAGACCCAATCGTTGCTGATCGTCGGCGCGTAACACCGATAACGGCGCGACGACCGGGCAGCGATTGATGTGAATAATCTTCAGCGGCACCGGCAATTCGCCCTCAAGCAAATCGTCACGGCGCGTGTACAGACGCTGGCGCAGGGTTTGTGAATCCAGATCGAGCAAGCCCTGTGGATCGAGGTGCAAGTCGCAAACAATCAGCGCATTACGGTTTTTCGGGTGCCAGGCCAGCGGCATGACCACACCGACATAACTGCGCGCTGCCGAGAAGCGTCCGGAGATGTGCACCAGCGGCTGCAACAGGCGAATCTGATCCATCACCTTCTGTTTGCTGCGCAACTGGAACAGCCAGTCATAGAGCTTAGGCTGTTTCTCGCGGATCAGTTTCGCCAGCGCAATGGTCGCGCGCACGTCCGACAACGCTTCGTGGGCATGGCCGTGATCGATGTTATTGGCGGCGGTCAGGCGTTCGAGCTTGAGGGTCACGCGGCCCTCGTCATCGGTCGGCCAGACCAGCCCGTCCGGGCGCAAGGCGTAAGCAGCGCGCACTACATCGATCAAATCCCAGCGACTGTTGCCGCCCTGCCATTCACGGGCGTAGGGATCGAAGAAATTGCGATACAGGCTGTAACGGGTCATCTCGTCGTCGAAACGCAAGGAGTTGTAACCCGCACCGCACGTACCGGGAGCGGCCAATTGCGCGTGAACCCGGGTCATGAAATCGGCTTCGCTCAAACCTTTTTCGGCGAGCTGACTGGGGGTGATGCCGGTGATCGCGCATGCCGCCGGGTGCGGCAGGATGTCTTCGCTGGGCTGACAGTAAAGGTTGACCGGCTCGTCGATTTCGTTGAGCTCGTGGTCGGTGCGAATCCCGGCGACCTGCAGCGGGCGGTCGTTACGCGGATTGATGCCAGTGGTTTCGTAGTCGTACCAGAAGATTGAAGTCACGGGCGGATCCTGAACTGAAGATCGGCAAAGTCTAGGCGCTCAACCCTTGTCGCGGCCAGTCTTGAAACATTCAAACACCTGGCGACACATGCTGTGCCATACATAGTTATGTCGTTTCCCCCCGAGAGGCTGCTAGCATCGGACGCACTTGCACTCAGAACAGGCGACATCAGGTAGCCCATGCTCGAGCCCACAGCACCGCCAAGGAAAGCACCGCTGGCCCCGCCGCTGGATACGCGGCATCAGGTCGAAACGCCGGAAGGCATCGACCTGCCCCTGCGCCCTGCCGGGTTGATGGTGCGGGCCGTGGCGTTCGCCATCGATCTGGGCATTCGCGGTGTGATCATGGGCGTGCTGTTTATCGCGTTGGCGTTCCTCGGCAAGCTCGGCATGGGCCTCGGTTCGCTGCTGCTGTTTGCGATCAGTTGGTGGTACATGGTGCTGTTCGAGGTGCTGCGGCAGGGACGCTCGCCGGGCAAACAGTGGATGGGCCTGCGCGTGGTACACGATGACGGCACGCCGGTTGGCTGGTCGGCCTCGTTGTTGCGCAATCTGCTGCGCTTCGTTGATCTGCTGCCGTTCGGCTACTTCCTCGGCAGCCTCAGTTGCCTGCAACACCCGACCTTCAAACGCCTCGGCGACATCGCCGCCGGCACGCTGGTGGTTTACAGCGAACGCCCGCTGACGCGTCCGCAATTGCCTGACGCCGAACCCCGGCGCTCGCCCGTGCCGCTGACGCTCAGCGAACAACGTGCAGTGCTCGGTTTTGCCGAACGTCAGGGCGAACTGTCACCGGCGCGGGTCAATGAACTGGCCGCCCTGCTCGCCCAGCCGCTGCATATCTCCGCGCCCAAAGCCGTTGCCGAACTCAATGGCATCGCGCGCGGTTTATTGGGCCCGACATGAAGCAGAGCCTTTTTGAAAGTCGCCACAAGGCCGAATGGGAGCGTTTTGCGCTGGCCCTCGAACGCCTTGAACGCGGCAAGGACACCTCGCAAGTCGCCGGATTCCCGAGAAGCTATCGACGTCTTTGCCAACATCTGGCGTTGGCGCTGGAACGCGGCTACAGCAGTTTCCTCATCGACTCGTTGCAGCAACACGTGCTGCGCGGCCATCAACAGCTGTACCGCCATCGCAGTCGCCTTGGCGCCAACCTGCTCAGTTTTATCCTCGCCGATTTCCCGCGACTGGTGCGCGCCGAATGGCCGTTTGTGCTGGTCGCCGCGCTGCTTTTTTTCGGCAGCCTGATCGGCGTCGGGGTGTTGGTCTATGTGTTTCCCGACCTCGTTTACAACCTGATTCCCGCCGATCAAGTGCGCGAGATGCAAGGCATGTATGACCCGGTCGCCGGCCACCTCGGGCGCCCCGCCGAACGCGCGGCCAGTGAAGACTGGGTGATGTTCGGCTACTACGTGATGCACAACATCGGCATCGCCTTTCAGACCTTCGCCAGCGGATTGTTGATGGGCGTGGGCAGCGCATTTTTTCTGTTCTACAACGGTCTGGTCATCGGCGCGGTGGCCGGGCATCTGACCGAGATCGGTTTCGGCGAGACCTTCTGGTCGTTCGTCATCGCCCATGGCGCTTTCGAACTGACGGCGATTGCTCTCGCCGGCGCGGCCGGTCTGGAACTCGGCTGGGCGTTGATCGCGCCCGGGCGCCTGACCCGCGCCGAGGCCTTGAAACGCGCGGCGCGCAAAAGCGTGTTGCTGGTCTGCGGGGTGATGTTGTTCCTGCTGATCGCGGCGTTCATCGAAGCCTATTGGTCGTCGAAAACCAGTGTCGCGCCGCTGACTAAATATCTGGTCGGCGCCGGACTCTGGACGTTGGTCGCGTGCTACCTGCTGTTCGCCGGAAGGACACGCCATGCGCCTGAGTGACGCCACCGTGGTGATCCGCCCGCGCACGACCTGGGAAGCCATGGATCTGGGCGTGCTCATGTGTCAGCAACATCGACGCTTGCTGATGACCAGTTGGGCGATTGTCACCTTGCCGCTGTTCGCCCTGCTCAGCCTGGTGTTTTGGGATTCGCCGACGCTGGCCGTGTTTATATTCTGGTGGCTGAAACCGGCGTACGAACGCCTGCCGTTGTACATCCTGTCCAAAGCGCTGTTCGGCGAAACGCCCACCCTCAAACAAGCGCTGCGCGAATGGCCGCGCCTGCTCAAACCGCAACTGCTGGCCAGCCTGACCTGGCGTCGCTTGAGCTTCAGCCGCAGCTTTCTGCTGCCGGTGGCACAACTCGAAGGCCTCGACGGCAACGCTCGCCAACAACGCCTGCAAGTGCTGTTGCAGCGCAACGCCGGCGCGGCGCAATGGCTGACCATTATTGGCGTGCATCTGGAAACTGCGCTGTGGATCGGTTTGATGGTGCTGTTCTATCTGTTGCTGCCGCAGCAAGTGGAAACCGATTGGGACTGGCAGTCGCTGATTCTCTCGGCCGATCACGAATGGCGCTGGCTAGAACACCTGACCAACGCTTTTTATGCGCTGGTGCTGGTGGTGTGGGAACCGATCTACGTCGCCTGCGGATTCAGCCTGTATCTGAACCGCCGCACGCAACTGGAAGCGTGGGACATCGAACTGGTGTTCCGGCGTTTGCGCCAGCGCCTGAACAACGGCGTGCTCGGTCTGTTGCTGGCGATCTGTCTGGTGCTGCCGAATGTGCCCTCGGTCTGGGCGGCTGAACCCGACACCCGTCCGGATGCACCGCGCTTGTTAAATCAGCCGCTGACCAGTCAGGCCTCCCACGACAGCATCAAGGCCTTGCTCGAACAACCGCCGTTCAAGAACAAGGAATCGGTCACCCGCTACCGTTTTGGCGATGACCCGGCAGCGCCGGCCAAAGACGCAAAACCCGGCGACGCACCGCAATGGTTGAAAACCCTGTTGGGCTGGCTCGACGGTCGACACTTCAATGGGCTGGCCAAGCTGATCGAGGTGCTGTTGTGGGGTGTGCTGATTGCCTTGATCGGTTGGCTGATCTGGCGCTACCGCGAGTTTCTCCGGGCCTTCGTCAGTCGCCGGCCGAAACTGCCAGCGCTGCCAAAACGAGCGGTGCCGCAGCAAGCGTTCGGTCTGGATTTGAACCGCGACACCTTGCCCGACGACATCGCCGCCAGCGCCGAACAACTCTGGCTCAGCCAACCGCGCGCGGCGTTGAGCCTGCTCTATCGCGGTCTGCTCAGCCATCTGCTGCATGACTTCGATCTGACGCTGAAACCTGCCGACACCGAAAATCAGGTGCTGGCGCGCGTAGAACAATTGCAGCGACCGGAGTTGCTCGCCTTCAGTCGCAACCTCACTATGCACTGGCAGAACATGGCCTACGGGCATCGAGTCCCGGCGGCGCATCTGCAAAAGGAATTGTGCGACGGCTGGCGCGCCTTGTTTGGCCACGGAGCTGCCCGTTGAATCGCCGTACCCTGTGGTGGGTCGGCGCAGTGCTCGTCGCACTGCTGATCGCATTGAGCGTGTTTCTGGTTCTCCAGGCCAAGCCGTATCAGGAAGAAGTCGATCACGGTCCTTCCCCTGAAGCGCAGGCCAATCCGTATCTGGCGGCGGAAATGTTTTTGCGTGAGCGCGGCCTCAAAGTCAGTCACGCCGAAAGCCTTTCCGTGCTGCCGGATATCGACCCACGTCGACACACGCTGCTGCTGTTCAACGACCGTTCACGCATGACCCCACGTCAGGTCGAGCAAGTGTTGAACTGGACGCGGGCCGGCGGGCGACTGGTGTTTGTCGCTGAATCGCTGTGGGATGAGCAGACCAAACAGAGCAACGACCTGCTGCTCGATCGCGTGCAACTGCATCAATCCTTGAGCAAGGATCTCAAGGATCCGCCCAAAGACCTTGAGCAAGACCCCTTCCCGAAATTGACCAAGCTGTATGTGGAGGATGAAGACGCGCCGGCCTATGCCGGGTTCGACACGGACTTCCACCTCGACGACCCGAAAAACCTCGCGCAAGCCTGGGCCAACAGCGGCAAAGCCACGCACATGATGCAACTGCCTTACAGCCTCGGCTCGATCACCGTGGTCACTGACGCCGAGCTGTGGAAAAGCCAGACCATCGCTCAATACGACAATGCCTGGCTGCTCTGGTACCTGAGCGCCGACACCGACGTCACGCTGATCTACAACACCGAACACGACGGCTTGCTGACCTTGCTCTGGCGCTACTTCCCGCAGGCCATCGTCGCCCTGCTCGCCTTGATCGGCCTGTGGTTGTGGCATGTCGGTGTGCGCCACGGCCCGCTTCAGGCACCGGCGCCGAGCGGCCGTCGACAATTGCAGGAACACCTGCGTGCCAGCGCGGATTTCCTGCTGCGCCACAACGGTCAGCAAGCGCTGCTGCAAGCCTTGCAACAAGACGTGTTGCGTCGCGCGCGCCGTCGCCATCCCGGTTTTGATCGATTGAACGTTGCCGAACAATGGCTGGCACTGTCACGCCTGACCCGCCAGCCCACCCGCGCCATCAGCCAGGCCCTGAGCCCGGTTCCGAACCAGCGTTTGTCCAGCGCCGAGTTCTGCCGTCAGGTCGCCCACCTGCAAACCTTGAGGAACACGCTATGAGTGAACAGACCGAGCCCGGCAGCGCCAGCCACGCCGCCCAGCAACGCCAGCGCGCCAGCCAACTGGCGCAAGCGGTTCGCAGCGAATTGCAGAAAGCTTTGATTGGCCAGAATCAGGTAATCGACGACGTGCTGACCGCGCTGATCGCCGGTGGCCACGTGCTGCTCGAAGGTGTGCCGGGGCTGGGTAAAACCTTGCTGGTGCGTGCATTGGCGCGCTGCTTCGGTGGCGAGTTCGCGCGTATCCAGTTCACCCCGGATCTGATGCCCAGCGACGTCACCGGTCATGCGGTCTATGACCTGCAAACCGAGCAGTTCAAATTGCGCAAAGGCCCGCTGTTCACCAATTTGCTGCTGGCCGACGAGATCAACCGCGCCCCGGCGAAAACCCAGGCGGCGCTGCTCGAAGCGATGCAAGAAAGGCAAGTCACCCTCGAAGGCCGCGCCCTGCCCATCGCTCAGCCGTTCATGGTGCTGGCCACGCAAAACCCGATTGAACAGGAAGGCACTTACCCGCTGCCCGAAGCCGAACTCGACCGCTTCATGCTCAAGGTGCGCATGGATTACCCCGACGCCGATCAGGAGTTGAACATGGTGCGTCAGGTCAGTCGCTCGACCCGCGCCGACATGCTTGATGTGCAACCGTTGCGCACCGTGCTGCAAGCCAAGGACGTGCAAGCGCTGCAACGCATTGCCAGTGATTTGCCGCTGGACGATCAAGTCCTCGATTACGCCGTACGACTGGCGCGCAGCACGCGCAGTTGGCCGGGGCTGACCCTCGGCGCCGGGCCTCGCGCCTCGATTGCCCTGGTGCGCTGCGCCCGCGCCCGCGCCCTGTTACGCGGCGGCGAATTCGTCATCCCCGACGACATCAAAGGCTGCGCGCTGGCCGTGCTGCGCCACCGCGTACGCATCGCCCCGGAACTGGACATCGAAGGCCTGCAAGTCGATCAGGTATTGCAGCAACTGCTCGACCAGATCCCGGCGCCGCGCCTGTGAAATTCGTTTTGGGCAGAAAAGATCGCAGCCTCCGGCAGCTCCTACACATCACTCATGCAGGAGCTGCCGAAGGCTGCGATCTTTTCAACAGACAGCCCGGTGCCAAGCCATGAAACCATCAAAACTCTTACTAATCTGGCTAACACTGCTCATGGCCATCGGCATCGCCCTGGGCACCTTGCAGGCACTGCAAATCGCTCTCCCACCTAGCCTGCCGGCGATCAATTGGGGCTTGCTCCTCGCCCTGCTGGCTCTGGCCGCCATCGATGCCCTGCGCCTCAAACGCCTGCCCGCCATCCGCGTCAAACGGCACATGCCCGGCAGCCTCGCACTTGGTCGCTGGAGCGAAATCCGCCTGGACGTTGAACACCCCTTCAGCGAGCCACTGCACCTGCACATCTTCGATCATGTCCCGGAAGGCCTGAGCTTCGAAAACCTGCCGCTCAGCGTCGAACTGCAGCCCGGCAAAATCAGCCATGTCGGCTACCGCCTGCGCCCGCTCCAGCGCGGTCATTTCAGCTTTGAACACTGCGAAATCAACCTGCCCAGCCCGCTGGGTTTATGGACAGGCAAACGCCTGCTCGACGTCACCGATCACACCCGCGTTTACCCGGACTTCGCCCGCCTCTACGGCGGTGAACTGCTGGCCGTGGACAACTGGCTCAGTCAGCTCGGCGTGCGGCAAAAGCAGCGCCGTGGTCAGGGTCTTGAATTTCATCAACTGCGCGAATTTCGTGAAGGCGACAGCCTGCGCCAGATCGACTGGAAAGCCACCGCCCGCCAGCGCACACCGATTGCCCGTGAATATCAGGACGAACGCGATCAGCAGATCATCTTCATGCTCGATTGTGGCCGCCGCATGCGTAGCCAGGACGACGAACTCTCGCACTTCGACCATGCGCTGAATGCTTGTTTACTGCTCAGCTACGTGGCCCTGCGTCAGGGCGATGCGGTGGGTTTGTGTACCTTGGCCAATGCCCACCCGCATTACCTCGCACCGGTTAAAGGTGCGGGTCAGCTCAATATCGTTCTCAACAGTGTCTACGACCTGCAAAGCACTCAGCGCACGGCGGACTATCAAGCGGCCGTCAGCCAACTGCTGTCGCGGCAAAAGCGTCGGGCGCTGGTGATACTGGTCACCAACCTGCGCGATGACGACGACGAGGAACTGCTCACCGCCGTCAAACGCTTGAGCCAGCAGCATCGAGTGTTGGTGGCGAGCCTGCGTGAAGGCGTACTTGATCAAGTGCCGCAGAGCACCGTTCAGACACTGGATGAAGCGTTGACCTATTGCGGCACCGTGGACTATCTGAATGCGCGCAATGAATGCCATGAAAGGTTGACCGCACATGGCGTTCATACGCTGGATGTGCGGCCACAGTCGTTAGGGACTGAGTTGGTGACGCGTTACTTGAGCTGGAAGAAGGCTGGTACGTTTTGAAGGTGGTTTATTCCCACGCAGCATTTTCAACGGACTACTGATCCGATCTACAGCCTGTTCAATAGAAAGACGTAAACAATTTTCAAAGCGCTGCACCCGAAAACCGTTGCTATGCTTGTCTTTTCTCGAACGGAGTCGAACCAATGCCAGATGAATATTCGCTGTCTGATTTATTGGAAAGGATGTATCAGAATCAATTGGGTCTAGAGGCCGCCATCATGGAATTGACGCTGCACGCAGAGAAGGAGGGTTTAAATGAGGTTGGTGAAAACATCCGAGGTGCACTGAGTATAATTGGTGAAAATGCCGGCTACATTAAACAGGGCTTCGCCAAACTCAGAGTAAAAAAATGACAACGCTTATTGCAACAGAAGCATGAAAGGTTTTTAAAATCACTCAAGTCACACCCAAACAAGACCTGCCACTAATAATTTAATACCAAGTAGCTATACAGCTACTTGGCACCCTCCCTAAAACTTTCGAACTGATTTAAAAAAGCATAGCTCTCCATGATTCGGAGCATGTCTTGCCGGGGGATTCGGACTACAACGCTTGGCGCCGTTCCCTACACTCCCATCAGAACTGACTGACTTACACGCTAGGTGCCGCCCATTAAATTGATGCATGTCGCTGACGACCAGCGATCGGGTTTAGTCGCCCGGTGGATTAACAAGGTGCATCACATCATCTCGTAGGGTTTTCATACCCGCACTTGATGGTGGCTATGTGCAGGGCGCCCTAGGGCGCGCCGGCAAAGCCTTGTTTCCACCGGTCGACTAACCTGCGCATAGCCGCCACCCTTCCCTTAGTCGCGAAGCGTGTGGTGTCATCAAACAAGGAAACAAGGCAATGTTTAAAATTACACCAAATCCACCTGAAATAGATCCTACTGATACTTCCCCGTATGCTTCACAAGACTCAAGAAAACTCCACGAAGCAGCTGAACGCGCTTTAGACCACTATTTAAAACCTGATATACCTTCCCGTAACTCCGTAGACCGAGGTATGCAAATGTTTATGGTTTCTCCAGAAATCAATTCCGAAGCTATCGCTATCCAGACCTATGAAACGTTTTCGTCTGTGAGTATTCTTTTGCTGGATCTAGCGGACAGTTTGGAAGATAAGCCCCGCCATTTGGCAATGGCAATATATCAATTGAGCGAGATGGGATTGTTGCTAGCTGAAAAAACATTGGATAGTGAACGAGCGATTGCTAATAAAACTTAGAATTTGCAGTCTGCGGCAGCCACATTTATGCGCACTGCCCTGAGCTACCGCAGGCTGAATTTCCCCATTATCAGGCAGACGCCGGCAACGGCTGAAAACTGAAGTACTGCTTCAACGCTCGCACCAGTTGCCCATACTCGGCAGGCGGTCGGTGCAAACTGAAACCAGCATCGTAATGTTGCGGGGTTGCATCCTCGTGACACCACAAACAGCACGCCGAAAAGTCGATGACCTGGTGGCAACCATCACCCATGGGGATTTTCAGACGTAGCGCGAAATCAACTCCGATCATCATCGGTAACTGGCTGATAAGCATCAGCCCGTCTTCTGAAACGTTGCCGAGAAAGCCAATCGGTTTGTCGGTGACGCTGTTGAACACTCTCAAGAAGTACGGCAGTTGGTGCCGTTCAATCCGGCGGTCGGTAAACATGCGCAGTTCGCCATGCAGGGCTCCGTCACAGAGCCGCACCTTTGCTTCGGAACGAACCTGTTCGGCAGGCCCGCTCTCCCCGCTTCCGGTGTGACGGTCGCTACGTCGCCGTCACTTGACCACTTGCCAGTCGCAGGTGTTGCCCCGGATCAGAGACAGCGCTCTAAATCCGGATCATTCGACTATAGCTCAGCCTGTGCGCACGGCCAGATTTTGTATGACAACTGTCATCAGAAACGCGTTGGACGTACCACGGCTGCGGCGCTGCGCGTTGGGTAATGACCCAGGCTTTGTAGGGTCTCCAAACGGGCGCGGGCACGGTAGGCGTATTCGCTGTTGGGGTACGAGGCGATGATGAACTGATAGGTCTGCGCGGCATCGACAAACATACTTTGCCGTTCCAGGCACTGACCGCGCATCATCGACACTTCCGGCCACACGTACGGGCGGGCACGGCTGGCGCGTTCGACCTTGGACAGTTCGAGCATGACCTGCTCGCAATTGCCACGATCGTAGGCGCTGTAGGCGTTGTTTAAATGGTGGTTCATCGACCAACGGGTGCAGCCCGTGACGGCGAGGACGCTGAGGGCAAGGGCGGCAATGGGCAACAATCGCATGGGGGTTCTCCTGTCTTGTGCTCTGTATCGACCTTGCGTCGAAAATCTTCAGAACGGTTTGTGCCGATTGTCGCGTTCATGGCGTTCAATAAAGAAACTATTAACAAAGCCCTTCACAAAAAGTAGTGCATTCGAACAATGACTACACCCCAAGAGCATAGTAGCCTTCGCTTGCGCTTGAACTCAGGAGTCTTTGCATGTCCGTCCGTCGTACCAAAATCGTCGCTACCCTTGGCCCGGCCAGTAACTCGCCGGAAGTTCTCGAACAGCTGATTCTGGCTGGCCTGGACGTTGCCCGTCTGAACTTCTCCCACGGCACCCCCGACGAGCACAAGGCTCGCGCGAAACTGGTGCGTGACATTGCCGCCAAGCACGGCCGCTTCGTCGCCCTGCTGGGTGACCTGCAAGGCCCGAAAATCCGTATCGCCAAATTCGCCAACAAGAAGATCGAGCTGAAGATCGGTGACAAGTTCACCTTCTCCACCAGCCATCCTCTGACCGAAGGCAACCAGCAAGTGGTCGGCATCGACTACCCGGATCTGGTTAAAGACTGCGGCGTAGGCGACGAGCTGCTGCTCGACGACGGTCGTGTGGTCATGCGCGTTGATACCCAAACTGACGACGCATTGCATTGCACCGTGACCATCGGCGGCCCGCTGTCCGACCACAAAGGCATCAACCGTCGCGGTGGCGGCCTGACCGCTCCGGCCCTGACTGAAAAAGACAAGGCCGACATCAAGCTCGCCGCTGAAATGGAAGTCGACTACCTCGCGGTATCCTTCCCGCGTGACGCTGCCGACATGGAATACGCCCGTCAACTGCGCGACGAAGCCGGCGGCACCGCTTGGCTGGTGGCGAAGATCGAACGTGCTGAAGCCGTCGCAGACGACGAAACCCTCGACGGCCTGATCAAGGCTTCCGATGCGGTGATGGTTGCCCGCGGTGACCTCGGTGTGGAAATCGGCGACGCCGAGCTGGTGGGCATTCAGAAGAAAATCATTCTGCACGCACGCCGCCACAACAAGGCTGTGATCGTCGCGACCCAGATGATGGAGTCGATGATCCAGAACCCGATGCCGACTCGCGCCGAAGTGTCCGACGTGGCCAACGCCGTGCTCGACTACACCGACGCCGTGATGTTGTCTGCTGAATCCGCTGCAGGTCTGTATCCGCTGGAAGCGGTTCAAGCGATGGCGCGCATCTGCGTCGGCGCTGAAAAGCACCCGACCGGCAAGACTTCCAGCCACCGTATCGGCAAGGAATTCACCCGTTGCGACGAAAGCATCGCACTGGCGACCATGTACACCGCCAACCACTTCCCGGGCGTTAAAGCGATCATCGCGCTGACCGAAAGTGGCTACACCCCGCTGATCATGTCGCGCATCCGTTCCTCGGTGCCGATCTACGCGTTCTCGCCGCACCGTGAAACTCAGGCGCGTGCAGCCATGTTCCGTGGCGTGTACACCGTACCGTTCGATCCGGCTTCGCTGGAACCGCACGAAGTCAGCCAGAAGGCGATCGACGAGCTGGTTAAACGCGGCGTTGTGGAAAAAGGCGACTGGGTCATCCTGACCAAGGGCGACAGCTACCACACCACCGGCGGCACCAACGGCATGAAGATCCTGCACGTGGGCGACCCACAGGTCTGATTGATCGGTTGTTGAAAAGCGAAAGCTCCGCCATGTGAATGGCGGAGCTTTTTGTTTTCTGCTCCTGAAGATGTGGTGCCTATTCGGTCCTCATCGCTGGCAAGCCAGGTCACCGACAATTTCAATGCCGTTTGATAAACCCTGTCAACGCCGCCAATGCCTCTGGCGACTTCAGGCGCTGGGTGAACAACACGCCCTCCTCTTCGATCACTTTGCGGATCAACTCACGGTCCGGCGCCTTCATCAGTTGCTTGCTGATGCGTACCGCATCTGCCGGCAAATCATCGAAACGTAGCGCCATTTCCCGCGCCTTGCTCAACGCAGCATCGCCATTGTCCAAAGCTTCAGTGGCAATGCCCCATTGCGCCGCTTGTTCACCGGTAAAGCCTTCGCCCAGCAACAGCAACTCCGACGCTTTGGCTTGGCCGAGCAAGCGCGGGAGGATCAGGCTGGAGCCGAATTCTGGGCACAAACCGAGGTTAACGAACGGCATGCGCAACCGTGCATCGCGGGCCACGTAAACCAGATCGCAATGCAGCAATAACGTGGTGCCGATGCCCACCGCCGCGCCGGCCACTGCGGCGATGACCGGTTTGTGGCATTCGAGCAGGTTGAGCATGAAGTGAAACACCGGGCTGTCGAGGTCGCTGGGTGGTTGCTGGATGAAGTCGGCGATGTCGTTGCCGGCGGTGAAGCACTCGGCGCTGCCGGTGATCAGCACGGCGTTGATTTCGGGGTCGCTGTCGGCACGCTTCAGGGCCTCGGCGAGGCGGCTGTACATGGCGCGAGTGAGGGCGTTTTTTTTGTCCGGGCGGTTGAGGCGCAGGGTGAGCAAACCGCGTTCACGTTCCAGCAGGATGGCTTCGGTCATGGTGGGTCTCGGCGATAGTCGGGCTCACGAAGTTCAAGTGGGGATAGTGCTTTCTGTGGCTAGGGGACTTTCTGTGGCCAGGGGGCTTTTGTGGTGAGGGGATTTTTGTGGCGAGGGGATTTATCCCCGCTGGGCTGCGCAGCGGCCCCAAAATCTTGTGAGCGCTGCGCACTCAAACGGGGATAAATCCCCTCGCCACATAATCCCCAGGCCACAAAATCTCCTTGCCACATAAATCCCCTTGCCACAAAAAATCCTCTGACCATAAAGACTTGGCCACAAAGAACCTATGAAACCCGATAAGCATTAGCGCTCAACCGCGGGACAGGAACACATCGGCCAGCAGTTGATTGCGCGGCAGTCCGGCCAGGTACAGGCGCCGGGCGAAGGCGTCGACACTGGCCGTCGAGCCGCAGACTAAAGCCAGGGTTTGTCTGGAGACAAGGCGCAGTTGCGCCAAAGCGGCGGCTGACTCGGCCGCCGTCCACAGTTCGACACTAAGGTTTTCACGCTGGGCAGCAAGCGCCGCAAGGGGTTTGGCCAGATAGTGTTCGCGATCGTCATGGGCCAGGTGAATGACACGGATTGCGCCTTGGTGATCCTGGCGCAACGCTTCACGCAGCACCCCGAACAGCGGGCCTAAACCAGTGCCTGCCGCGAGCAGCCACAGCGGCCGGTCATGCCAGTCGGGGTCGTAATGCAAGGCGCCGCCGCGCAGTTCGCCGAGGCGGATCGCATCGCCGATCTGCAAACGCCGGGCGGCGTCGCTGAATTCGCCGGGCTGGCGGCAATCAAGGTGGAATTCGAGAAAACGATCTTCTTCCGGCAGGCTCGCCAGCGAATACGGCCGGGCGATGTGATTGATCCACAGCACCAGATGTTGCCCGGCGCTGTAGCGCAATGGACGTTGCGGGGTCAGGCGCAGGCGCAGCACGCTGTCGCTGAGCCAATCCAGCGCTTCGACCACCGCCGGGCGACCGTCGACAATCGGGTCAAAGGTGTGTACCTGCAAGTCTTCAGTCACCTGACATTGGCAGGCCAGTCGCCAGCCCTCTTGCCGTTGTTCGGCACTCAAGGCATCCGGGCGACTGTCGGCAGGCAAACCTTGCACGCATTGCACCAGACACGCATGGCAACTGCCGGCGCGGCAGCTGTACGGCACGGCAACGCCATTCTGGTTGAGAGCGTCGAGCAGATTAGTGCCCGACGCCACCGACCACTGCCGTTCACCGACGCGAAGTTCAGGCATCGACGTTCTCCCACGCCGCCGCACAGCGATTACGCCCGTCGCGCTTGGCCCGATAGAGCGCCTGATCGGCGCGATGTAACGCGTCGTCCAGATCATCGCCCATTTCCAACAAAGTCATACCGACCGAAAGACTCAGGTTGCGCACATTCAGGCCCACCAGTTCGACATCGGCGAACGCAACGCGCAGACGCTCGCAGCACGCGGTCAACTGTTCGGCATCGCAGTTGGGCAGCAACACCACGAACTCTTCACCCCCGTAGCGCGCCAGCACATCACCGTCGCGCAAGCACGCTTGAGCAACGCCGGCGAACGCCTGCAACACTTGATCGCCGGCGGCATGGCCGTGCATGTCGTTGATGCGTTTGAAGTGATCGAGGTCGATCAGCGCCAGGCCGTGCGCCACGTCTTCGTCCATTTCATTGAGCTCGCGCGAGGCCAGACGCAGGAAGTGACGACGGTTGAACAACCCGGTCAGCTCATCGGTGGCGACCAGATCTTCCAGTTGCCGCATCATCCCGCGCAGGGTGTCCTGGTGCGCCTGCAAGGCAAACCGGCGCTGACGCTGGCGTTGTCGCGAAACCTGAACGAAGCGTGCGTAGAGCACCAGCCACGCCAGCACCATCGCCAGAATGCACACTTGCAACGCGGCCAGTGCGGGCTCGGCCAAGCGGAAGTTGTAACCGTCCCACAAGGTGATGGCGCAGAAACTGAAGAACACCAGCAGCGCCGTTCGAATGAACGCGCGTCGACTGAGATGGAACAGCCCGAACAGCAGGATCAGCACGTAAAAAACCAGAAAGGCGCCACGCGCCTCATCCAGATGGGCGATCAGCCAGGTTTGCCAGCCGAGGCCGAGCAGCACCTGCACTTCGGTCATGCTCGGATCGTCGAAGCGCTGGTTGCGCCCGGTCAAGAACAACACGAACAGGGTTGCCTGACTGATCACCACGAGGGCGCTGCCGACGGCCACAGTATTGAGGGATTGTTGGTAATGCCCGGTAAAAAACGCCAGCCACAGTAGCAGCAGAGCCAATCCATAGGTGGCTGCAGCAAGGGCAAAACGTTTGAGCAAAAGACGTTGTATGGCGTTATGGGTCAATCGTTGACTCACCGTGCGATAGGAGGCTGACTGAGTGTCCTACTCTACAGACCGGCTGCCACTTTAGAGGCGTAGTCGATAAATGACCACCGATTTTCGGGCCCGAAAATTGACGTCAAATGCCTGACCTGCCTGCCTCGCATCTACGTCACGGCGAGCCCCCCTGTGGCGAGGGGATTTATCCCCGTTGGGCTGCGAAGCGGCCCCCTGCGGTGTTCCAGTTAAATCAAGTGTTCAGGTTTAGCGACTGCTGCGCAGCCGAGCGGGGATAAATCCCCTCGCCACAGGGGTATGGTGGTGGCAGTCAGTGTGCGGTATGCGACCAACGAATGACTGCCGGCGCGTGTATGCCCCTTTGATGCGCGGTATACTGCCGCGCCTTTTTAGCGTCGCGCCAGCAGCCCCGGCGTGCCCAGCCCCAAGGGCCAGCTTCAAGTTGCAAGCTTCAAGCCGCAAGCTCAAGCAGTCCGCGTACTGCTCCAACTTGCCGCTGATAGCTTGAAGCTTGTAGCTGCCCCATAGAATGTTCCCGTCTTTTAGAGGAGCGCGACTCATGACCGTGATCAAGCAAGACGACCTGATTCAGAGCGTTGCCGACGCCCTGCAGTTCATTTCCTACTACCACCCCGTGGATTTCATCCAGGCGATGCACGAAGCCTACCTGCGCGAAGAATCGCCAGCGGCCCGTGACTCGATGGCGCAGATCCTGATCAACTCGCGCATGTGCGCCACCGGCCACCGCCCGATCTGCCAGGACACCGGTATCGTCACCGTGTTCGTGCGCGTCGGCATGGACGTGCGTTGGGATGGCGCCACCATGGGCCTGGACGACATGATCAACGAAGGCGTGCGTCGCGCCTACAACCTGCCGGAAAACGTCCTGCGTGCCTCGATCCTCGCCGACCCGGCGGGCGCTCGTAAAAACACCAAGGACAACACCCCGGCCGTGATTCACTACTCCATCGTCCCGGGCAACACCGTGGAAGTGGACGTGGCGGCCAAGGGCGGCGGTTCCGAGAACAAGTCGAAAATGGCCATGCTCAACCCGTCCGACTCGATCGTTGACTGGGTGCTCAAGACCGTTCCGACCATGGGCGCCGGCTGGTGCCCACCGGGCATGCTCGGTATTGGCATCGGCGGCACCGCCGAGAAAGCTGCGGTGATGGCCAAAGAAGTGTTGATGGAATCCATCGACATCCACGAGCTGAAAGCCCGTGGCCCACAGAACCGCATCGAAGAAATGCGTCTGGAGCTGTTCGAGAAGGTCAACCAGTTGGGCATCGGCGCCCAGGGCCTCGGTGGCCTGACCACCGTGCTCGACGTGAAAATCATGGACTACCCGACCCACGCAGCCTCGCTGCCGGTGTGCATGATCCCGAACTGCGCCGCCACCCGTCACGCGCACTTCGTGCTCGACGGTACAGGTCCAGCCTCGCTGGAAGCGCCACCGCTGGACGCCTACCCGGAAATCGTCTGGGAAGCCGGCCCGTCGGCCCGTCGCGTCAACCTCGACACCCTGACCCCGGAAGACGTGCAGAGCTGGAAGCCGGGCGAAACCGTCCTGCTCAACGGCAAAATGCTCACCGGGCGCGACGCCGCGCACAAGCGCATGGTCGAGATGCTCAACAAGGGTGAAACACTGCCGGTCGACCTCAAAGGTCGCTTCATCTACTACGTTGGCCCGGTTGATCCGGTCGGTGACGAAGTGGTTGGCCCGGCTGGCCCGACCACCGCGACGCGGATGGACAAGTTCACCCGTCAGATCCTTGAGCAAACCGGCCTGTTGGGCATGATCGGCAAATCCGAGCGCGGCCCTACCGCAATCGAAGCGATCAAGGACAACAAAGCGGTGTACCTGATGGCCGTTGGCGGCGCTGCTTACCTGGTGGCTCAGGCGATCAAGAAGTCGCAAGTACTGGCGTTTGCCGAACTGGGCATGGAAGCGATCTACGAGTTCGAAGTCAAAGACATGCCGGTCACCGTTGCGGTAGACAGTAAAGGTGAGTCGGTACACATCACCGGCCCTGCGATCTGGCAACAGAAGATTAGCGAAAGCCTGGCGGTAGAAGTGCAGTAAGTTTTTTTGCAGCACTGAAAAGGCCGGTTCATCTGCGAGGATGAACCGGCCTTTTGCATTTCGTGATAAAAATCTTGTGCAAGCATATAAATTGATCTTGCGCACCTGTCAGTCCAACTACGCATCACCACCGGGACGCCGGTAGGTGAATCGGTGAGAGAGTTTCTCGAACGGTTCGTAGACTTGAAAAAACCATGCTCAGCGCAACTGCTGACGTGGTCGAACCTGTGAATAATGAAAGTCTGGGAGCCAGATCCTCGATCAGTGGCTCGCTGAACGACTTCGCATCCGCAGCCGGTGATAGCGTTCAAGCAGATAACTCCTGGTGGACACAATTCAAAGGCTTCTTCAAAAGAGACAAGACCCCGAACCCAATCCCAATGGATTCCTTTGCGTAACCGAAGAAATCCGAGGTCACCGTACGATTACCTGCGCACTCATGGGCCGCCATGCCCGCCCATGCTATCTTTCCCGCCCGACCTGCCACCCATCTGCCCAGCATGCTGCCGACTTCCCGTACCTTGCGTCTGTCGTTGTATTCCCTGCTGATCGTCGCCGGGGCGGCCGTTGCCGCGACCCTTGCCATCCGCCACGCCGAACGTCAGGCGCTGGAGGAAGATGCGGCGCGTGCCAATCAGCAACTGGCGTTGTATGCCAACTCGTTGCACACCCTGATCGACCGCTATCGCGCCCTGCCCGCCGTGCTGGCGCTGGATCCGCAATTGCGCTCGGCGCTGGCAGGTTCAGTGGATGCCGAAGAGCAGGCGACGCTGAATCTGAAGCTGGAAAAGATCAACGGTGCGGCGCAGTCCTCGACCCTTGAATTGCTCGACCACACGGGCCTTGCCGTGGCGGCGAGCAACTGGCGGTTGCCGAGCAGTTACGTCGGCCACAACTACGGCTTCCGTCCTTATTTCAGTCAGACCCGCACACAGGGCACCGGGCGTTTTTACGCGGTGGGCGTGACCAGCGGCATTCCCGGTTACTTCCTGTCCAGCGCGGTGCTGGGCAACAAGGACGAGTTTCTCGGGGCGATGGTGGTCAAGCTGGAATTCCCCGAACTGGAACGTGAATGGAGCCAGGGCAGCGACACGCTGCTGGTCAGCGATGCGCGCGGGATCATCTTCATCGCCAATCAGCCAGGCTGGCGCTATCGCGCGCTGCGACCGCTGAGTTCCAGCGACATGGCCGAGATCAAAGCCACCCGCCAGTACGACAAGCAAGCGCTGGTGCCGCTGACGCATCTGGCACTGCGCAGTTTTGACGACAACAGCGATCTACGTCGCGTTGAAGGCCCGCAAGGCACGGCGGATTATCTGTGGGAATCGTTGCCGCTGGCCGCCGAAGGCTGGACGTTGCATCTGCTGCGTCACCCGCAGGTGGCCTTCGAAGATTTGCGCAACGCCGGGCTCGCCGCTGCCGGGGTGTGGCTGGCGCTGGTGTTTTTGCTGTTGTTCCTCAATCAGCGCTGGCGTCTGGCGAAGATGCGTCAGCGCAGCCGCGAAGAACTCGAACAATTGGTCGAAGAACGCACCCGCGATTTGCGCACGGCGCAGGACGGTCTGGTGCAGTCGGCCAAACTCGCGGCGCTGGGGCAGATGTCGGCGGCGCTGGCCCACGAAATCAATCAACCGCTGACCGCTCAGCGCATGCAACTGGCGACTCTGCGGCTGCTGCTCGACCATGGCCGCGTCGACGACGCGTACAAAGCGTTGAAACCGGTGGACGAGATGCTCACGCGCATGGCGGCGCTCACGGGCCATCTGAAGACGTTTGCACGCAAGAGCCCGAGTGGTTTGCGCGAGCGTCTGGATCTGGCCACGGTGGTCGATCAGGCGCTGCAATTGCTCGATGCGCGTCTGCGTGACGAACAGGTCAGTCTGGTGCTGCACCTGACGCGGCCGGCGTGGGTGCGCGGCGATGCGATCCGTCTCGAACAAGTGCTGATCAATCTGCTGCGCAACGCCCTTGATGCGATGCAAGGCAAAACCTGCAAGCGTCTGGAAATTCGTCTGGAAGTCGACGAACAATTGTGGCGCCTGAGCGTCATCGACAATGGCGGCGGCATTGCCGAAGAGCATCTGAGCCAGGTGTTCGATCCGTTCTTCACCACCAAACCGGTAGGCGACGGTTTGGGTCTGGGGTTGGCGGTTTCCTTCGCCATCGTGCATGAATCCGGCGGTCGCCTGAGCGCCGACAATGGCGAGAGCGGCGCGGTGTTCAGCCTGACGTTGCCAATCGATCTGGAGGCGCATATCTGATGCTCAATTCGGTGATGGTGGTCGATGACGAAAGCAGTATTCGCAACGCAGTCGAGCAGTGGCTGAGCCTGTCGGGGTTCGAGGTGCAGTTGTTCAGCCGCGCCGAAGAATGCCTCGCCGCCCTGCCCGCGCATTTCCCCGGGGTGATCCTCAGCGACGTGCGCATGCCGGGCATCGGTGGCTTGGCGTTGTTGGCGGAAGTGCAAAAGCGCGATGCTGATTTGCCGGTAATTTTGCTCACCGGCCACGGCGATGTGCCGATGGCGGTCGAAGCGATGCGCGATGGTGCGTACGACTTTCTGGAAAAACCGTTCAGCCCGGAAACGCTGTTGGGCAGCTTGCGCCGCGCGCTGGATAAACGCCGCCTGGTGCTGGAAAACCGCGCGCTGCACGAGCAGGCCGACAACCGCGCCAAACTCGATACGACGTTGCTCGGGGTGTCGCGTGGTTTGCAAACATTGCGTCGGCAAGTGCTCGATCTGGCGGCGCTGCCGGTCAACGTGTTGATCCGCGGTGAAACCGGCAGTGGCAAGGAATTGGTTGCGCGTTGCCTGCATGATTTCGGCCCGCGTGCGGACAAGCCGTTTGTGGCGCTGAACTGCGCGGCGATCCCCGAGCAGTTGTTTGAAGCGGAGTTGTTCGGGCATGAGAGCGGCGCGTTTACCGGTGCCTCGGGCAAGCGCATCGGCAAGCTGGAATATGCATCGGGCGGCACGCTGTTTCTCGATGAAATCGAAAGCATGCCGTTGGCCCAGCAAGTGAAATTGCTGCGGGTATTGCAGGAACAGAAGCTCGAGCGCTTGGGTTCGAATCAGAGTATTCGCGTAGATCTGCGCATTGTTGCGGCGACCAAACCGGATTTGCTCGACGAGGCTCGCGCCGGGCGTTTTCGTGAGGATCTGGCGTATCGCTTGAACGTCGCGGAGCTGCGTTTGCCGCCGCTGCGTGACCGTCGTGAAGACATTCCTTTGCTGTTTGAAACCTTTGCGCAGAGTGCGGCCGAACGTTTGGGGCGGACTTTTCCGCCATTGAGCGGTGCGCAGTTGAGTCATCTGCTCAGCCACGACTGGCCGGGCAACGTGCGGGAACTGGCGAACGTTGCCGAACGGCAAGTGCTCGGGCTGGATGAACCGGCGCCGGGGATTGATCCGGGGCAATCGCTGGCGGCGCAGCAGGAAGCGTTTGAAGCGCAGTGTTTGCGCGCGGCACTGACACGGCACAAGGGTGATGTGAAAGCGGTGCTTGAAGAGCTGCAACTGCCAAGACGGACGTTTAATGAAAAGATGCAGCGGCATGGGTTGAGTCGGGAGATGTTTCTGTAGCGCATGTACTGGCGCCTTCGCGAGCAAGCCCGCTCCCACAGTTGACCGCATTTCATCAGGAGAAATACGGTCAACTGTGGGAGCGGGCTTGCTCGCGAAGAGGCCCGACCCGACACCACAAACCCCATCCTGCATAAGCGTTTTTCCGCTCATCCCATTCCAACAATAAGCGGATTTTCGCTCACCCGATCACGTCAACCCCTCTAAACCGCCCCTCCCCCCGTTGGCACACCTCCTGCTATAGCCCACGCAGGCTGCGTTTTAACGCGCTCCACAAAAACAATTAAACGAAGGATCCTTCAATGGATAACTCCAACGCCCTGCCACTTGGGTCGGCTGCCGTGCCCGCCAAAGAAAGAACCACCGCCAGCCGGATCAAATCGATCTTCAGCGGTTCCGTCGGCAACATGGTCGAGTGGTACGACTGGTATGTGTATGCCGCCTTCTCGCTGTACTTCGCCAAATCCTTCTTCCCTGCCGGCTCCTCCACCGCACAACTGATGAACACCGCTGCGATCTTCGCCGTGGGCTTCCTCATGCGTCCGATCGGTGGCTGGCTGATGGGCCTCTACGCTGACAAGGTCGGGCGCAAGAAAGCGCTGATGGCCTCGGTCTACCTGATGTGCTTCGGCTCGCTGCTGATCGCGCTCAGCCCGAACTACGAAACCATCGGCATCGGCGCGCCGATCCTGCTGATCTTCGCCCGTCTGCTGCAAGGCCTGTCGGTGGGTGGCGAGTACGGCACCTCCGCGACATACCTGTCCGAGATGGCGACCAAGCAACGTCGCGGCTTCTTCTCCAGCTTCCAGTACGTGACCCTGATCTCCGGCCAGCTCATCGCGCTCGGTGTATTGATCGTCCTGCAAAACGTGCTGACCACTGAACAGCTGTACGCGTGGGGCTGGCGTATTCCGTTCGCCATCGGTGCACTGTGCGCAGTCGTTGCGCTGTACCTGCGTCGCGGCATGGAAGAAACCGAGTCGTTCACCAAGAAAGAGAAGTCCAAGGAAAGCGCGATGCGCACCTTGATGCGTCATCCAAAGGAATTGATGACCGTGGTCGGCCTGACCATGGGCGGTACGCTGGCGTTCTACACCTACACCACCTACATGCAGAAATATCTGGTGAACACCGTCGGCATGAGCATCTCCGACTCGACCACTATTTCCGCAGCCACGCTGTTCCTGTTCATGTGCCTGCAACCGATCATCGGTGGCCTCTCGGACAAGATCGGTCGTCGTCCGATCCTGATCGCTTTCGGCGTGCTGGGCACGATCTTCACCGTGCCGATCCTGATGACCCTGCACACCATTCAAACCTGGTGGGGCGCATTCTTCCTGATCATGGCGGCGCTGATCATCGTCAGCGGCTACACCTCGATCAACGCGGTGGTGAAGGCCGAACTGTTCCCGACTGAAATCCGCGCGCTGGGCGTCGGCCTGCCGTACGCACTGACCGTGTCGATCTTCGGCGGCACCGCTGAATACATCGCGCTGTGGTTCAAGAGCATTGGTATGGAAACCGGTTACTACTGGTACGTGACGGCGTGCATTGCCGTGTCGCTGCTGGTGTACGTGACCATGAAAGACACCCAGAAACATTCGCGTATCGTGACTGACTGATTGGGTTTTCACAGCCACTGCAATGGTGGCTGTGATGGCTCTATCGCGAGCAGGCTCACTCCTACATTTGGAATGCGTTCCCCTGTAGGAGTGAGCCTGCTCGCGATTGGAGTCGACACGCTCTCCAGCCCTGTATGAAAAATCTGTCACCCGCCCCCACTCGCCATTAATCGCTAATTAATGCTGGCGCGACATCCTGCCCCTACCTGATCGATGACCTGCGCGACGTTCGCTTCGACGACGTAAGCGATTTAAATGCGCCGCCCTTAACATCAGGTTAATCGATAGTTTTTAGCATTATTTTGCGCTTTTTAATCGAATTGATCGGCGTAGCATTAAACCCAAGCAAAACACACACCCCCAACGCATTCGGAGTACACGACCATGAAAACCAAACTGATCCTCGCTTTCGCCCTGTCTGTACTGGCTGCCAACACCTTCGCCGCCGACGGTTACGACCGCACCGGTTCTGCTGTGGCTGCTGATGGTTATGACCGCACGGGTTCTGCCACCGTAGCAGCTGATGGTTACGACCGCACCGGTTCGGCGACTGTTGCTGAAGATGGCTACGACCGCACCGGCTCCGCGACTTTCGCAGCCGACGGTTATGACCGCACCCAATCCGCGTCCATCAGCTAACCGCTGCTGCACAGCGCACAGCCCGGCTTCGGCCGGGCTTAGTTATTTCTGGGGGCTGACAAATTTTCTGTAGGAGCTGCCGAAGGCTGCGATCTTTTGACTTTCAGAAGCAAAATCAAAAGATCGCAGCCTTCGGCAGCTCCTACATGGGATTTTTGTTTGGCTGGAAATATGTGGGGCTGCCTTGCACTATGGGCTCATTCAAAACCTAGCCTCAGGATCCTCCGCCATGCCCGATGACATCCATTTCTACGAACCCGCCAACGGCCACGGCCTGCCGCACGATCCGTTCAACGCCATCGTCGGCCCACGCCCGATCGGCTGGATTTCCTCGCAGGATGCCAACGGCCAACTCAATCTGGCGCCGTACAGCTTCTTCAACGCGTTCAACTACATTCCGCCGATCATTGGCTTCTCCAGCGTCGGGCGCAAAGACAGCCTGAACAACATCGAGCAGACCGGCGAATTCGTCTGGAACCTTGCCACGCGCCCATTGGCCGAGCAGATGAACCAGAGCTGCGCGATGGTCGCGCCTGAGGTCAACGAGTTTGAATTGGCGGGACTGACGGCTGTTGCGTCGAAGGTGATTTCGGTGCCGCGTGTGGCCGAAAGCCCGGTGTCCTTCGAGTGCAAGGTTACGCAGATCATTCAGTTGCAGCGTGCTGATGGCGAAACGGTGCCGAGCTGGCTGATCCTCGGCGAAGTGGTCGCCGTGCATATCGCCAAGTGGCTATTGAAGGACGGCATCTACGACACCGCCGCAGCAGAACCGATTCTGCGCGGCGGCGGGCCGGCGGATTACTTCCAGTTGGGGCCTGAGGCCCTGTTCAAGATGTGGCGTCCGGGCGCAAACAAGTAACGCGTTACCAGATCAACTCGGCTTCTTCGGTGACGCCTTTGAGGTTATCCAGCTCATTGATGGCAGCCTCATCGGCGGCGATGGCGCCGGGGAAGATCTGGTCATTCAGCATTTTGTGAAAGCGTGGTGCACCGCCATCGACCAGGGCCTTGACCGCGATTGCCGCGTAATAGCCCTTGTTGCCACCCAGTTCGACGGGGACGACTGCGGATACTGCTTCGAAGTGTTCGAACTCTTTACGTGCCATGTCGCAAGTCCTGGCTCAGTCAATTAAGCCGGACATTAAACCCTCAACCGACGAGTTTGTGTACCGCTGCCGGAGATTGGCCGAGCGCTTGTGCCGCCGAGACGTCTTTGAAGGTGTGGAAATCCAGACTGTTGACCACCAGTTCCTGCACCAGCTCGGCGAAGATACCCATCGACGGGCTGTTGAAATATGCGGTCATCATTTGCTGATTACTCCAGAACCCGGAGACCAGCCACAACTCGGGATCACACTGCGAATGCTGCAAGGCAAAGCTCAGGCAACCGGGGGCGGCGCGGGACGGCTCGATCAACGCGCTCAGGCGTACACCGAGTTCCGCCGAACGCCCGGCGCGCGCCCGGACGAAGGCCATATGACTGACGGGAATCTGCTTGGACATGTTCAACCCTCCCAGGGAGTCGCGTGGCAGCCGGGGGACGGGCTGCGACAGGATCAAAGGTTAAGGGCCAGGCGCTGAGTGCCGTTAGTCGATTCCTGCCGCCGCGTTGCACAATCCTGCGAGACTTGCCCAAAGCATCGCAGATGCCCGCTCCCCTGTAGGAGCTGCCACAGGCTGCGATCTTTTGACCTTAAAGACAACAATCAAAAGATCGCAGCCTTCGGCAGCTCCTACAGTCCGGCGTCGCGTCATGGTTGATGAATATCGCGGTGCAGAATCAGGCAAGCATTTCGCAGGATGTGTCTACCGCTCGCGATTGCACAAACATATGCTCTGCTCCATTCCACCTCCCTTGCCGAGGATGCCGTGCATGACGTCATTCGATCGTTTTCAAGCCGAACCCAGCGCTGACATGGAAAAACAGCGCGCGGAACTGGCGGCGATCATCCGCCGCAACACCACGGACGATGGCAGCTACGAGACCGCCATCGGTTCGCTGTTTATGTCACGCCACACCAAATCCCACGACTTCGCCCCAGTGCTCGCGCAACCGGCGCTGTGCATCATGGCGCAGGGCCGCAAAGAGGTGCGGCTGGCCGACGAGTACTTCAATTACGACCCGCTGAATTATCTGGTGGTGTCGGTTTCGATGCCGCTGAGCGGGCGCGTGGTTAACGTGTCGCCGGAGGAACCGATCCTCGCTGTGCGCCTGGATATCGACCCGGCGGAAATCACCGCACTGATCGCCGACGCCGGGCCGATGGGCGTACCGACTCGACCGACCGGACGTGGCTTGTACGTGGAAAAAATCGACAGTTCGATGCTCGACGCGGTGCTGCGTCTGGCGCGTTTGCTCGACGCACCAAAAGACATCGCCATGCTCGCGCCGCTGATTCGCCGGGAGATTTTGTATCGCCTGTTGCGCAGTCCGCAGGGCCATCGGCTGTATGAGATCGCGATTGCCAACAGCCAGAGCCATCGCATCAGCCAGGCGATCAAATGGCTCAACGGCAACTTTGAGCAGCCGCTGCGCATTGATGATTTGGCCAAGGAAGTGAACCTGAGCGTGTCGACCTTGCATCACCGCTTCAAGGCGATGACGGCGATGAGTCCGCTGCAGTATCAAAAGCAGCTGCGCTTGCAGGAGGCGCGACGGTTGATGCTGGCGGAGGGGCTGGAAGCTTCGGCGGCGGGGTATCGGGTGGGGTATGAGAGTCCGTCGCAATTTAGCCGCGAGTACAGTCGGTTGTTTGGGGCGCCGCCGCTGAGGGATTTGGCGCGGTTGCGGCTGTCGGTCTGATCCGGAATGTCATTGGGCTTACAACCCTATCGCGAGCAGGCTCACTCCTACAGGGTCAGGTGTACACCCGCCCAATGTAGGAGTGAGCCTGCTCGCGATGAGGCCAGTTCAGACGAAAAAACCTCTGGATCAGATCGCACGAATCACATGCTTGATCTCTTGAAACGCCGCCAATCCCCAAGGCCCTAACTCGCGGCCAATACTGCTCTGCTTGTACCCGCCCCACGCCGCCTGCGGGAAGATCACTTGCGGTGCATTGATCCACACCATCCCCGCCTGCAACGCATTGGCCACACGATCCGCCGCTACAGCATCCGCCGTCACCACACTCGCCACCAAGCCAAACGGCGTGTCATTGGCCAGCGCAATCGCCTCGGCTTCTCTATTGAAACTGCGCACGCAAACCACCGGCCCGAAAATCTCTTCACACCACAATGCGCTGTCCAGCGGCACGTTGGTAAACACCGTCGGCTGCAGGAAATAGCCACGCGGCAGATCCGCCGGACGATTACCGCCGCAGACCAATCGCGCACCCGCGCTCAGCCCACGATCGATGTGCCCGAGCACGCGCTGGTACTGCGCCTGATTGACCAGCGCGCCCATTTCCACTTCAGGATCAAACGGATCCGCCACACGAATCGCCTGCGCACGCTTCTGTAGCCGGCGCAGAAATTCCTCTTCCAGCTCCTCAGCCACCAACACCCGACTGGTGGCCGAACACATCTGCCCGGCATTGAAAAACGCACCGCCACAGGTCAGCTCAACCGCCAGATCGAGGTCAGCATCCGCCAACACGAGAAGCGAAGATTTACCGCCCAATTCCAGGCTGACGCCCTTCACCGTTTCCGCCGCGCGCTGCATGACCTGCACGCCGACCGCGTTGCTGCCGGTAAAGGAAATCTTGGCGATACGCGGATCTGCCGACAACGGCGCACCGACCGCCAATCCAGTCCCGCAAACCAGATTGAACACGCCATTCGGCAGGCCAGATTCAGCAATGATCGCCGCCAGTTCCAGCTCCGGCAGCGGCGTCACTTCCGACGGTTTCAGCACCACGCAGCAACCGGCCGCCAACGCCGGTGCAAGCTTCCATGCCGTGGTGACCATCGGGAAATTCCACGGCACGATCAGCCCGACCACGCCGCACGGTTCGCGGCGCAAACGTGCGCTGAAATCATCGCTCGGCAGCGGCACGTTGCTGTCCTGCTTCGCGTCGAGGCCTTCAGCGAGTTCGGCGTAATACTCGAAGGTGGCGATCACGTCATCGACGTCGATGGCCGCTTCGAATTGCGGTTTGCCGTTGTTGCTCGATTGCAACTTCATCAAATGCTCGCGACCATTGCGCACGCCGTTGGCGATGTTGCGCAGGATCGCACCGCGCTCGACGCCAGTGGTTTGCGACCAGCTCTTGAACGCTTCGCTGGCAGCGGCGACGGCTTGATCGACCGCGTGCTCGTCACCGCCATTGACCGTGGTCAGCAGCGCTTCGGTGGCCGGGTTGATCACGCGCAGATGTTCGCCACCCGCCGACCATTGGCCGTTGATGTAGAGGCCATCGAGTGTGGTTGGGAAACTGATCATTGCGCCACCGCCTGCATCCATTGGCTCTGGTCGATTTCAATCAGGGTCGGGCCCTGACGATCGCTTGCACAACGCAACGCGCTGCGCAGTTGTTCGATGCTGCTGATGGCTTCAGCGGCGCAACCGAGACCTTTGGCCACCGCGACAAAATCCGGGGTGTAGATGTCCACGCCGACCGGTTCGATGGCGCGGTTGAGCATATATTTCTTGATCTCTTCGTAGCCCTGGTTATTCCACAGGAGGACGATCACCGGCACCCGCGCTTCGACCGCGCTGGCCAGTTCCGGCAGGGTGAATTGCAAGCCGCCGTCGCCGATCAGGCACACCACCGGAGGGCGCGCACCTTTGTCGAGTTGGCCGCCGAGCCACGCACCAATCGCGGCCGGCAAGGCGTAGCCAAGAGTGCCGTAACCGGTCGAGGCGTTGAACCAGCGGCGCGGGTGATCGGGGTTGAACGTCAAGTTGCCGGTGTACACCGGTTGCGTCGAGTCGCCGACGAACACCGCGTTCGGCAATTCATCGAGCACGGTGTCGAGGAAACGGGTTTGCGCGAGGGTCGGCGCATCCCAGCTCGCGGCCAGTTCGGCGCGCAGTTTGCCGGCGCGGGCCTGACCCCAGTCGCTGCTGCGCTCGGCGAGTTTTTCTTGCGACAGATTGTTCAGCAGCGCTTGTGCAGCGTTGCGTGCGTCGGCCACCAGCGCCAGGTGCGGCGGGTAGTTGCGCACGGTCTGGTCGGCGTCGATATCGATGCGCAGCAGTTTGCCGGGAATCTCGAAACCGCCGGCGAAGGTCACGTCGTAATCGGTCTCGGCCAATTCAGTGCCGATGGCCAACACCACATCAGCATCAGCGACCAGCGCGCGGGTGGCGACCAGCGTTTGGGTCGAACCGATCAGCAGCGGATGGTTGCCCGGCAGCATGCCTTTGGCGTTGATGGTCAGCGCCACTGGAGCGTCGAGCAACTCGGCAAGCTTGGTCAGTTCCGGCGCCGCGTCGATGGCACCGCCACCAGCGAGAATCAATGGACGTTTGGCTTCGGCCAACAGCTCGCTCATGCGTTTAACGGCAGCGGGCGCAGCCCCGGCACGGTCGATATTGACCGGCACACTGGCGAGCAAGTCATCGGCGTTTTCGACCAGCACGTCCAACGGAATTTCGATGTGCACCGGACGTGGACGACCGGCCTGGAACAAGGCAAACGCACGCGCCAGCACCACCGGCAATTCAGCGGCGGACATCAACGTGTGCGAGAACGCCGCAACTCCCGAGACCAATGCACTCTGGTTCGGCAGCTCATGCAGCTTGCCGCGCCCGCCGCCCAATTGGCTGCGCGATTGCACGCTGGAAATCACCAGCATCGGGATCGAATCGGCGTAGGCCTGGCCCATGGCGGTGGTGATGTTAGTCATGCCCGGGCCGGTGATGATAAAGCACACACCCGGTTTGCCAGCGGTGCGCGCGTAGCCGTCAGCCATGAAACCGGCGCCCTGCTCATGGCGAGGGGTGACGTGACGAATACTCGAACGCGCCAGCCCGCGATACAGCTCCACGGTGTGCACCCCGGGAATGCCGAACACCTGCTCGACCCCATAACCTTCGAGTAACTTGACCAGTACTTCGCCACACGTCGCCATGTCGATTGCCCTTCTTGTTCGCTGAAAACACAAGGCTTTTCTGTAGGAGTGAGCCTGCTCGCGATAGCGTCATCACATCCAACATCGCAGTGACTGATCTACCGCTATCGCGAGCAGGCTCACTCCTACATAAAAGCCCTTCATGGCTTCATTGAACGGTTGGCAGGTAGCCGCAACAATCGATTAAAAGTCATACTAGCCATGTCCTCACGTCATACCTTGGATCCACATGAAACGCATGCCTCCCCTGCCCGCCCTGCACACGTTTTTGATCACCGCGCAGTGCTGCAATTTCACCCGCGCCGCCGAGCAGTTGCACATCACCCAAGGCGCGGTGAGCCGGCAGATCGCCGGGCTGGAGGAGCATCTCGGTTATCCGCTGTTCATCCGTCTGGCCCGAGGTTTGGCGCTGACCGCCGAGGGACGCGAATGGCTACCGCGCGTGGAAAAAGTCTTCGGCCTGATCAGCGAAGCCACCGAGCAGATCGGTCTGCAGCGTGAAACCCTGCAACTCAAGGCGCCGAGTTGCGTGATGCGCTGGCTGCTGCCGCGTTTGCTGCAATGGCAGAAAGAACGCCCGGATGTGCCGGTGAAACTCACCGCGTCGTTGCAGCACGGGGTGGATTTTCAGCGTGAGCAATTTGATGCGGCGGTGATCTACGGGCCGCCACCGGATAACTCGCCGGGCGCTCTGCACCTGTTCGATGAGCAACTGACGCCGGTGTGTTCGCCGCTGTTGCTCAAGGGTTCGCCGGCACTGAATACTCCGGCGGATTTGCAACAGCATCTGCTGCTGCACCCGACGCACGATATTCAGGATTGGTCGGTATGGCTGAACGCCGCGCAACTGAATTTGAACAACGTCAGCAGCGGCCAGCATTTCGAAACGCTTGATCAGGCGATGTCGATGGCGTCGCATGGCACGGGGGTGGCGATCGGGGATTGGTCGTTGATCGGCGATGACTTGCGCGCAGGAAGGCTGGTGATGCCGTTTGCTTTGAAAGTGAAAACAGGATTGGCGTACTACGTGGTGTTGCCACCAGGAACCGAGCCGTCGCCACCGCTCGAAGAACTAATGATCTGGCTGACAGAACAAGCCCACACCCGCTAAACACAAATCCCCTGTAGGAGCTGCCGAAGGCTGCGATCTTTTGATCCTGGTTTTTTAAAATCAAAAACAAGATCAAAAGATCGCAGCCTTCGGCAGCTCCTACAGGGGGGTGTACTAGTAGCCGACGGTGTAGCGTTGGCGGGAGTGCTTTGGTGTTTCCACTTCGTCGATCAGTGCAATCGCATAGTCGGCAAAGGTGATCCAGCTACGGCCCTCGGCGCTCACCAGCAAGTGATCCTGGCCAACACGAAATTTGCCACTGCGCTCACCTTCCACAAACTCCGCCGATGGCGACAGAAACGTCCAGTCCAGTTCCTTCTCCTGACGTAGCGCATCCAAAAACGCAGCCCCCGCACTGGCCTCGGCCTTGTATTCGGCCGGGAAACCCGCGCTGTCGATCACGCGTGTATCGTCCGGCAGCAACAGCGAACCGGCACCACCCACCACCAACAACCGCTTCACACCCGCCTGCTTAACCGGCCCGACAATCGCCGATGCCGGCACCGTGGCGAAATGTGCGGCGGTGATCACCACATCGTTGCCGGCCACCGCGTCTTGCAGCGCCGCCGAATCCAGCACATCGACATTCTTGCTGACGACACCGGCGCGCGCGCCGATCTTCGACGTATCGCGGGCGATGGCGGTGACGCTATGACCGCGACGCAGGGCTTCTTCCAGCAGTTGGCTACCGGCACGGCCGGTGGCACCAATGATTGCGATCTTGCTCATGACGTTCTCCAGTTGGCTTGGGTGTATGTGCATTGAACTTCTGTGAAAATGCATTCCCTGTGGCGAGGGAGCTTGCTCCCGCTCGGCTGCGCAGCAGTCGCAAGCCCTGCCATCCGGGTGTGTCTGGCTAAATGCGGGGAGTGCTTCGCCCTCCAGCGGGAGCAAGCTCCCTCGCCACAAAAACAATCAGCAATCCTTGAGACCTCAGTATTCAGATGGAGCGCATTACCACTTCATCTCGCCCTTCGCGACTTTCGCGCTCAGCTCCAGCGAGCTCTCTTCGCCCAGCGTCGGGTAGCGCTTTTTCATCGCGGCGATCAGCGCAGCAGCATCCTTGGCCTTCGCCGTTTCTTCATCGAAAGCTTTAATGTAGTCGGCAGTAAATTTCACGCTGGCCTGCGAGCGGCTGCTCTCACCCAAATAGTGACCCGGCACCACGGTTGTCGGCTTCAGCGTTTCAATCGACTGCAGCGTTTCCAGCCAATCCGCATGAGATTGCGCGGTCTGCGTATCCGCCATCCACACATGGATGTGCTCGGCCACCACGACGCCACCGACCACTGCCTTGAGCGACGGAATCCACACGAAACTGCGATCCGGTTGCTTGCCGTCGAGCCCGACCACCTGCAATTTCTGCCCTTCAAGCATCAGGCTGTCGCCCTTGAGCACACCCGGCACGATGGTTTTCGCTGGCACATCGGCGCCCATTTTCGGCCCCCAGAACGCGAGTTTGCCGGCGACGGTTTTATTGATGTGATCGACGGTCGGTTGCGAGGCCAGCACCTTGGCATTCGGGAACGCCTTGGTCAGGGTGTCGAGGCCGAAGTAGTAATCCGGGTCGCCGTGGCTGATGTAGATGGTGGTCAGTTGTTTGCCGCTGGCGCGGATCTTTTCTACCACTTGTTCGGCCTGGGATTTGCCGAACTGTGCGTCGACGAGGATCGCGTCTTTCTCGCCGCTGACCAGCACCGAGGTCACCGGGAAAATCGCATTGGCGCCGGGGTTGTAAACATCCAGCGTCAGGTTGGCAGCCGCGGCATGCGCATCGAAACCCAGCGAGGCGGTGGCGAGTAGAACGCGTTTGAGGGTGGTGAAGCCGATCATCTGTTGCTCCGGTGTTCGAATGCCTTGCTTGGCGATGGAACAGAGCTTAGTTGCCAGACTCAGTACAAAAAATGCGATGCTGGGACATAGTTTGTTTCTGAAAGCGGGCAAATCATGGATCGTCTCCAGGCAATGCGGGTGTTCGTCACGGTGGTGGATCTCGGTAGCCAGTCGGCCGCTGCGGATCATCTGGATCTCTCGCGGCCGGTGGTTTCACGCTACCTGGCGGAGCTGGAAGATTGGGTCGGCGCGCGCCTGATGCATCGCACCACGCGCAAGTTGAGCCTGACCGCGGCCGGCAGTGAAATCCTCCCGCGTTGCCGACAGATGATCGAACTGTCGAGCGACATGCAGGCGGCCGTCAGCGAACCCCATGACGCGCCGCGCGGATTGCTGCGGATCAGCGTCAGCACCTCGTTCGGTCAGGCGCAACTGGCCGATGCGATGGCCGCGTACGTCAAACGTTATCCGGGGGTGAGCATCGATTTGCAGATGCTTGATCGCACGGTGAACCTGGTGGATGAACGCATCGACTTGGCGATTCGCACCAGCAACGATCTCGATCCCAACCTGATCGCCCGACGCCTGACTGTGTGCCGTTCGGTGGTGTGCGCGGCGCCTGCTTATCTGCAAGAACAGCCGATGCCTTTACGGGTGGAAGACCTGAGCCGCCACAACTGCCTGACGCACTCGTATTTCGGCAAGAGCCTGTGGCATTTCGAAGAGGATGGCGAACCGGTGTCGGTGCCGGTGCAGGGCAATATCAGCGCCAACGAGGCCAGCACATTATTGCGCGCAACGCTGGCCGGCGCCGGGGTGGCGATGCTGCCGACGTATCAGGCCGGGATGCATGTTCACAGCGGCGAACTGGTACGCCTGCTGCCCCACGCCGAACCACGCCAGATGAACATCTACGCGGTGTACGCCTCGCGCAAACACATGCCGGCGGCGCTGCGCAGCATGCTGGATTTCCTGGTGCAGCGATTCCCCGAGAACCCTGCTTGGGACGTGGGATTTTAAAAGTCAAAAGATCGCAGCCTGCGGCAGCTCCTACACGGATCCATGTAGGAGCTGCCGCAGGCTGCGATCTTTTGATCTTGTTCTATGCTGAAAGTAATACCGCAGGGTATTTCGTTCAGAGGTGAACGCCATGAACATCAAAACAAGAAGGTACGCCGCGATTTTCATCACCTGCGCTGCCACGCTGGCGCTGTACGGCACCGCGGCCTGGCGGGTCGAGCAGTTGCGACAGCTGCCGCGTGAATACGCGAGCTGCAATTTCGAGCGCTGCATTCCGCACAATGCGTCGCTGAACGCACTGCGCTGACTTTGTAGGAGTGAGCCTGCTCGCGATAGCGGTGTGTCATTCAGATAAATTTTGACTGAAACACCGCTATCGCGAGCAGGCTCACTCCTACAGGGGGTTGTGGTGATTTCGGTTTACTGTTCGGTCTTCAAGCGATCGCGGAAGGCCTTTGGCGATATCCCCACTCGGCGCCGGAACAGGCGCGTGAAGTTGGTCGGATCAGAGAACCCCAACAACTCCGACATCTCGTAAATGGTCATGCTGGTGTACGTCAGCAAACGCTTGGCTTCCAGTAACTGACGTTCGTGCATGATCTGCAACGCCGGTTGCCCCGCCAATTCACGGCACGTGCCATTAAGGTGCGACACCGAGATCCCCAGCCGATGCGCCAGATCCTCGACCTTCACGTGCTGACGGTAAGTCTCTTCCACCAACTGAATAAACCCGTTCAGGTATTCGCGTTGACGCTGCGGCCTTTGACTGGCGTTATGCCGCACGATTGCCTGGCGACTGACCCAGACCATGATCACGCTGACCAGCGAATGCATGAGCATTTCCCGCGCCGGTTGATGGCCGTTGTACTCGGCCTGCAACGCGGTGAACAAACTGTTGAGGTAGTCGCCGTCCTGGCCCGCCGGATAATTCTCGGTCTGCGCCAAAGCGTGCACCGAGTCGCCCAGTTGCGCCTGCAAATGGTTGATCAGCGGTGTGGCGAGGGTGACGATAAAGCCTTCAACGTCCTCGGAAAAACGAAAGCCATGCACCGATAACGGCGGCATAACCTGGATTGCCGGGGTCTGCAACTGCGTGCGATGGCCTTCGATTTCAAGCTCTGCCTGACCTTTGAAAACGAAGAGTAACTGGCACAAATCGGCGTGGCGGTGGGGTTTGATTTCCCATTGATGTTCGCGGCTGCGGGAGGAAATGGTTTCACAGTGCAGCAAGTCAGGGGTCGGCCAATCCAGGCTTTCACCGTAGAGCTTGAACACTGGAATCGAAGGCAGGTCAGGCTTGTTCATCACTTCAATCCAGGCCTCGAGGTTTGCGGGCGATAATCGCACCGATTGGCAGAATGTACAGGTATCGGCTCAGTTTTCACCTTCAATTGACAGACCCGCAAGGGAAAAATGCAAGCACTCGATCCATAAAAATAAATCAGCGGCGATTGTCGCGCGAAGCTTGCGAGTCATAAAAACAATGAAAACGCTGAAAACCCAAGTTGCCATCATCGGCGCCGGCCCGTCCGGTTTGCTCCTCGGCCAGTTGCTGCACAACGCCGGCATCGACACCCTCATCCTCGAACGTCAGACACCCGATTATGTGCTCAGCCGCATCCGCGCCGGCGTGCTTGAACAAGGCATGGTAGAGCTGTTGCGTCAGGCCGGGGTGAGTCAGCGCATGGACGCTGAAGGACTGATTCACGGCGGCTTCGAACTGGCGCTCGACGGGCGTCAGGTGCACATCGATCTGCACGCGTTGACCGGCGGCAAGACCGTAATGATCTACGGCCAGACCGAAGTCACTCGCGACCTGATGGCCGCTCGTCGGGACGCTGGCGCGCAGACGATTTATTCCGCGAGCAATGTCGTTCCCCACGGCATGAAAAGCGACGAGGCTTTTGTCACCTTCGAAAAGGACGGTGAAACCTGGCGCGTCGATTGCGATTACATCGCCGGCTGCGATGGCTTCCATGGTGTGGCGCGGCAGTCGATTCCTGAGGATTGTCTGAAGGTGTTCGAACGGGTTTATCCGTTTGGCTGGCTGGGCATTCTCGCCGACACGCCGCCGGTGCATGACGAGTTGGTCTACGCCCGCCACGAACGCGGTTTCGCCTTGTGCAGCATGCGTTCGGCGACGCGCACGCGGTACTACTTGCAGGTGCCGGCGGAAGAAAACGTCGCGGACTGGAGCGACCAGCGCTTCTGGGATGAACTGAAAAACCGCCTGCCAGTTGCACTGGCCGAGAAACTGGTCACCGGCCCTTCGATCGAAAAAAGCATCGCGCCGCTGCGCAGTTTTGTCGTCGAACCGATGCAGTACGGGCGGATGTTTCTGGTCGGCGACGCCGCGCACATCGTCCCGCCCACCGGCGCCAAAGGTCTGAATCTGGCGGCAAGCGATGTCAGCACGCTGTTCAATATTCTGATGAAGGTTTACCGCGAGGGGCGTATCGACCTGCTGGAGAAATACTCGGAGATTTGCCTGCGCCGCGTGTGGAAAGCCGAGCGGTTTTCCTGGTGGATGACTTCGATGCTGCACCGTTTTGATGATCACGATGCGTTCAGTCAGCGCATCAGTGCCTCGGAACTGGACTACTTTGTCAGTTCAGAAGCGGGCCGAAAAACTATTGCAGAAAATTACGCCGGACTTCCTTATGAGGCTATCGAATAGCCTGCTACCGACTTACACTGGCGAGCATCCCCGCTCGCCTGACGAACTGCGGGACTCTCACTGCCCGCAGGTTTTGCCCGTGACCAATCTCAATCACCCCGAAACGCCCAAACCGGCCATTCGCAGCGTGCTGGTGGCGCTGATGATGGCGATCTTTCTCGGTGCGCTGGATCAGACCATCGTCGCCGTGTCGATGCCGGCCATCTCCGCCCAATTCAAAGACGTCAGCCTGCTGGCCTGGGTGATTTCCGGGTACATGGTGGCGATGACTGTGGCGGTGCCGATCTACGGCAAGCTCGGCGATCTGTACGGGCGACGCAAGCTGATGCTGTTCGGCATGGGCCTGTTCACCCTGGCCTCGCTGTTCTGCGGCATGGCGCAAAGCATGGAGCAACTGGTGCTGGCGCGGATCCTTCAGGGCATCGGCGCCGGCGGGATGATTTCGGTGAGTCAGGCGATCATCGGCGACATCGTGCCGCCGCGTGAACGCGGGCGTTATCAGGGTTATTTCAGCAGCATGTACGCGGTAGCCAGCGTTGCCGGGCCGGTGCTTGGCGGCTACATGACCGAATACCTGTCGTGGCGTTGGGTGTTTCTGATCAACCTGCCGTTGGGGCTTGGCGCTTACTGGGTCGCGCACCGCAACTTGCGCGGGCTGCCGATTCCGCAACGCAAACCGATCATCGATTATGTCGGCACCGTGCTGATGATCATTGGCCTGACCGCGCTGCTGTTGGGCATCACTCAGGTGGGTCAGGGTCATGCGTGGCGCAGCGCTGAAGTGCTCGGGTTGTTTGCCTGCGCGGTAGTGGTGCTGGCGATTTTCGTCTGGCACGAACGTCGGGCGCGGGAGCCGTTGCTGCCGATGCACCTGTTCGCCAACCGTAATGCGCTGCTGTGCTGGTGCACGATTTTCTTCACCAGTTTCCAGGCGATTTCCTTGATCGTGCTGATGCCGTTGCGCTTTCAAAGCGTCACCGGCGCCGGCGCGGACAGTGCGGCGTTGCACTTGCTGCCGCTGGCGATGGGTCTGCCGATCGGTGCGTACTTCGCCGGTCGCCGCACATCGGTGACCGGGCGCTACAAACCGCAAATTCTGACCGGCGCGATTCTGATGCCGATTGCCGTGCTGGGCATGGCGGTCAGTCCGCCTGAAGCCACATTGATCAGTGGGTTATTCATGTTGCTCTGCGGGATTGCCAGTGGCATGCAGTTCCCGACCTCGCTGGTCGGTACGCAGAATTCGGTGGAACAGCGCGACATCGGCGTGGCCACCAGCACCACCAACCTGTTCCGCTCGCTGGGCGGCGCGGTAGGAGTGGCGTTGATGTCGGCGCTGCTGCTGGCGTTGTTGCAGGATTCCAGTTTTGCGCATTTGGCGAGCAGTTCGCTGATGAGTGAGGGGCACTCCGGGAATGTCTTGCTGGACGGCCTTAACGCGGCACCGGGGGATGCGCAGAATGCCTTGCGCGCGGAGTTGCTGGTGACGTTCCGGCATTTGTTGTGGGTGAGTGCGGCGGTGTCGTTGCTTGGGTTGGCGGCGGCGATTGCCATGCCGAATAACCTGCTGCGCGGGCGTGAGCACGGCGCAAAATAACAGCAAAAGATCGCAGCCTTCGGCAGCTCGTACAAGGTGACGCGCCTCATGTAGGAGCTGCCGCAGGCTGCGATCTTTTGATCTTCAAGGGCTGTAGTAACCGACCGCGACGAGGAAATGCCCGACCTTTTTCAGGTAGGCATGCTTATCTTCGATCTTGCCGGTCACCGGGTTTTTCCAGCGATACTCATACTCGCCTTCATCTTGCTTGCCGATCAGCGCCAGAATCGGCTCGCCCACCGGTTTGCCCTCCGGATCCTTGACCTTGCCGAAGTCGGTATTGATCAGCCGCAGATTGGTGCCGTGGGCAACATAGCGCTGGGTATTCAGGTCAACCACAAACACATACAGGTCATCCTGCAAATACCCGCCCTTGAGCGAATTGATCGCCGTCAGCGTGCCCTTCTCGTCTTTGCTCAGATCCGTCGCAGCTTTATCCAGCAGGGCTTTGGCTTGCTCTGCGGAGGCGCGTGGCAGGTAATAACCGACCGCCAGAATCCGCTGACCGATGCGCTGATAGAACACGTGTTTGCGCTCGACCTTGCCGTCAGACCAATTCTGCCAGCGGTATTCGGCTTGCTGAATGCCATTGCCTTCCGGCACCAGCAACGCCTGCTTGAAGGCTTTCTGCAAATCCGGCCCGAGCACTTCGCTGACATCGCGGCCAATCAGCGCTGACGACGGCCCACCGCTGGCGAGCATCACGCCTTTGGTGTCGACCACAAACACGTAGCGATCCTTGTCGACAAACTCGCCCTGACGACTGAAGGCCGCGAAAGCCTTGTCGCCGTTGTCGTGGTAGTAAGCGAGCGCTTTTTCCAGCAGGGCGATGGCCGCCTGGCTGTCATCTTTTGCGGCGGTCGCGGCGCTGGCCTGACCGAACCCGGCCAATACCAGCAAACAGAGCCAGGCGAATTTTTGCACAAACCCCATGACGCATCCCTCGTTCTTGTTGGTGTTTCAAGAGCGTAGACGGGTTGGCGTTAGACGGAGGTTGAAGATGAATCGAGAGATTGCCGCATCTTCCTGTGACAAAGGAGATTTCTGTGGTGAGGGGATTCATCCCCTCACCACAAAGGCTCCCCCGCATTAAGTGATCTGAGTTATGGCCGGGAATTGATCTGCTGCTGCAAGTTCTGGATCTGCGCCTGCAAGGTGTTGATGGTGCGGGTCATCTGCCCGCGGAACGCGTCGAACTCGGCGGTATTACCGCCGCCCTGTGGCGCTGCCGGGCGATTGTCCTGCTCGCTTTTGAGCACAACGATGTCCTGCTCCAGACGCTCGATCGCCGCGCTCGGATTGCCTTGCTTCTTCAACGCCGCAATATCAGCGCCGAGGCTCTTGAACTGCGCATCGAAGGCCTTCAACTGCGTATCGACCTTGCTGGTGTCCGCCGGGGTGCTTTTCAGCGTCGCCAGTTCTGCGCTCAAGGCTTTGACCTGCGCCTGCAACTGGGTATTGGCGGTCTGCTGCTCGGTGGTCTGCGCGGTCATCTGCGCCAGACGCTTGTCCAGATCACTGGCCTGCCCCGCGACGCCTTGCTGCTGTTTGTTCTGATCGAGCAGTTTTTCTTCCAACTGCTTGATCTGCAACTTCAAGGCTTCGCTGTCGCTGGTGACGTTGCTCTGGCTGGCGACGACTTTGCCGGAAATATCCTGCAAGCGCCCCGCCGCTTCTTCACTGATCCGCGCGAAGCTTTCCTGAGTCGCGACCAGTTGCTGCTCCATCAAGGAAATCTGCTGAAAGCTCCACCAGGCCAGGCCGATGAAAGCAAAAAACAACGCGCCGACCAGAGCCCAGAGCGGCCCGGTGCTGGCGGCTTTGACCTTGACCACTGGCGCTGTGCGCGAATGCACGGTGGTGCGGGCGGTGGTCGGAATGTCATCGTCGTCGAAGGTGTCGGCGCGCAGGCTCGGCACATCATCGAAATCGTCGTGGGCATCATTACGCATGGACATTGAGGCAACCTTTGTAAAACGCGGTGATGGCTAAATGCTGCGAAGTATAACCCGCTCAGCCGCAGGCATTGACCCTCGACCGAGGGCGCGGTTCAGTGCTGGCCGACCAAGTGAACTCAACGAATGTCCTGCGCTTTCCACCAGCCGCAGAACTCATCGAGCGCCGTCCACAGGCTGACTTGCGGATCGTAGTCCAGATAATGCCGCGCGCGGCTGATGTCGAGGGTGAAATTTTTCTTCATCACCTGCATGCCCAACCGCGACAGCGTCGGCTCCGGACGCCCCGGCCAGAGTTTGCACGCGCCTTCATTCAGCGCCGCGACGCTGTAGGCCAGCCCGTAGGAACGGTACTTGGTGACCTGTGGGACTTCCATTTTGCGCATCACGTAATTGACCACATCCCACAACGGCACCGGCGCACCGTTGCTGATGTTGTAGGCCTTGCCCAGCGCCGAACCGGCGGCGAGCAGACTGCTGAGCATCGCTTCGTTGAGGTTCTGCACACTAGTGAAATCGACTTTATTCAGACCGTTGCCGATGATCGCCAGACGGCCCTTGCGCTGCATATTCAGCAGGCGCGGGAAGATGCTCATGTCGCCGGCGCCGGTGACGAAACGCGGGCGCAGGGCGATGGTTTCCAGACCGAATTCCTGGGCGCCGAAAACCTTTTGTTCGGCCAGATACTTGGTCGCGGCGTAATGATGTTTGAAGCGCTTGGGCACTTGCTCTTCGGTCAGGTTGAGGTGGTCGCGGCCGTCGAAATAGATCGACGGCGACGACAGGTGCACCAGACGCCGGACGCGCTGCTTCAGGCAGGCTTCGACGATGTTTTCTGTGACCTGCACGTTGCCCTGATGAAAGTCCTGATAGCGCCCCCACAGCCCGACGGCCCCGGCGCAGTGCACCACGGCTTCGACATCGCTGCAGAGTTCGCGCGCCAGCTCGGCATCGCTCAGATCGCCGGGCACAAACTCGGCGCCACGGCGTACCAGATGCTCGACGCTTTCGGCCCGGCGCCCGTTGACCCGTACGTCCAGGCCCTGCTCCAGAGCGAAACGCGCAAAGCGTCCGCCAATGAAGCCGCTTGCGCCGGTGACCAGAATTTTCATGCACAACTCCAACAGAAAAGCAGCTGCGAGCATCAAGCTTCGAGCTACAAGTAAAAACGGTGCGCAAGCCCACAACTTGCCGCTTGCAGCTTGACGCTTACAGCTGTTTCCAAGGCACTAGCCATTGTGCTGAAGCGCGCACCAATTGCTCGGTCAGCAAGCCGAGCAACTGACCGCCATTGCGCCAATGATGCCAGTACAACGGCACGTCGATCGGTTTATCTGGCAACAGTTCGCGCAATTCGCCGCGTTGCAGTTGCTCGCGCACTTGCAGTTCCGGCACCAGTCCCCAACCCAAACCGGCTTCGGTCAGACGGATAAAACCTTCCGAAGACGGACACAAATGGTGCTCGAATCCGCCGTCGACACCCAGCGACGCCAAATAGCGATGCTGAAGAAAATCATCCGGGCCGAACACCAGCGCCGGGGTGCGCGGCAGTTGCTCGGCGCGCACGCCATCGGGGAAATGCCGCTCGATAAACGCCGGGCTGGCCAGCGCGCGATAACGCATCGCGCCGAGCAACACGCTACGCGCACCCGCCACCGGTCGTTCGCTGGCGCACAAGCACGCGGCCACTTCACCGGCACGCATGCGTTTGAGGCCGACGGTCTGGTCTTCGACGATCAGATCCAGCAATAAATGTTGCTCGGCGCAGAAATCGCCGACTGCCTGCGCCCACCAAGTGGCGAGGCTGTCGGCGTTCAGCGCAATGCGCAGGCGCTCCGGCAAGCCCTCTTCGTCCAAGGCTGGGACGAGGGTTTGCAGGTCGCGCTCAAGCAAACGCACTTGCTGCACATGGTTGAGCAAACGCCGGCCGATTTCCGTGGGCGACGGCGGCGTGCCGCGCACCAGCACGGGTTGGCCGACCCGCGCCTCCAGCAGTTTGATTCGTTGCGAGATCGCCGATTGCGACAACCCGAGAATCTGCGCGGCGCGCTCGAATCCGGCTTGCTCAACCACAGCGGCCAGAGCAGACAGCAATTTGTAGTCGAACATCAGTTTTCCTAATGAGCGATCAGCACTATTGGTTTTTCTTATACAGGTTTCGCCCGGAGAATAGCCAGCAAGCACTCTTTATCAAGGAACACTGCAATGGCTGGCGAAACCTCTCTCACAACCTTGTTGCGCAGCATGAGCCCGCAACTCAACGCCGGCGAATACGTGTTCTGCACCCTGCGCGACAGCCAATTGCCGGAAGGTCTGGAGACCATCGGCAGCTTCCGCGAGCAGGAAGGTCTGACGGTGATTCTCGAACGTTCCCACGCTGAACAGGCTGGTTTCAGCTTCGACTACGTCGCCGCGTGGATCACCCTCAACGTGCATTCAGCGCTGGAAGCCGTCGGACTCACCGCCGCGTTCGCCACGGCATTGGGCAAGGCCGGGATCAGTTGCAACGTGATCGCCGGCTACTACCACGATCATTTGTTTGTCGGTCAGGCCGACGCCGAACGCGCGATGCAGGTCCTGCGCGATCTGGCGGCCAACGCGGAGTAATTGTTATGTGGCAAAGCTATGTGAACGGCCTGCTGGTGGCGTTCGGGCTGATCATGGCGATCGGCACGCAAAACGCGTTTGTATTGGCGCAGAGCCTGCGGCGCGAGCATCACTTGCCAGTGGCCGCATTGTGCGTGGTGTGCGATGCGCTGCTGGTCGCCGCCGGCGTGTTCGGGCTGGCGACGATTCTGGCGCAGAACCCGACGCTGCTGGCGATTGCCCGTTGGGGCGGCGCGACGTTTTTGATCTGGTACGGCAGCCAGGCGCTGCGCCGGGCGTGCTCGAAACAGAGCATGAATCAAGGCGAGAATCAGACCGTGCGTTCGCTGCGTGCGGTGATGCTCAGCGCGTTGGCGGTGACGTTGCTCAACCCGCACGTTTATCTGGATACGGTTTTATTGATCGGTTCGCTGGGGGCGCAGCAATCGGTGCCAGGCGCTTATGTGGTCGGTGCTGCGAGTGCTTCGCTGTTGTGGTTTTTCACCTTGGCGCTCGGCGCGGCATGGCTGGCACCGTGGTTGGCACGGCCGAGCACGTGGCGAATTCTCGATCTGGTGGTGGCGCTGATGATGTTCACCGTGGCCGGGCAATTAATTATCGCCAGCTGATTTATTCCAAAAGGCTCTGGAACCTCTATCCCACACAGTTGTTGCGTGGTTATGGCGCAACCCCGGTGCTATGATCCAACCCCTGCGCCGCAAAGAGTAAAAACTCGCCGGTGCATTTCTGGCCGCCCGTGATCGGCCTTGCGCTCACCGCAACAGACCTG
>NZ_JBIVMX010000024.1:0-78091 GCF_044753305.1 Pseudomonas sp. NPDC088429
TCGTTAAAGGCACTGTGAAAGAAGTTGACGCCAAAGGCGCCATCATCGTTCTGGCCGACGATATCGAAGCGACTCTGAAAGCCTCCGAAATCAGCCGTGACCGCGTTGAAGACGCGCGCAACGTTCTGAAAGAAGGCCAGGAAGTAGAAGCCAAGATCATCAGCGTTGATCGCAAGAGCCGCGTAATCCAGCTCTCCATCAAGTCGAAAGACGATGCTGAAGAGAAAGAAGCTATCCAAAGCCTGAAGGCTGAAGAAGCTCCTACTGGCGACACCACCATGGCGGCACTGCTGCGCCAGGCAATGGCCAAACAGAACTAAGTTCTGCTTGATCATTAAAAAGGGCGACTTCGGTCGCCCTTTTTTGTGCCTGCGATTTGGTGGAGCGGCACCTCTCGCGTGAAACCAATCTTGTTACTCAATTGTCTGTTTCTTTATTCGGATCAATCGTCTATTCGCGACTAGGCTTAGGCTGAAGATCGCAGTAGTCGGGCAGATTGCCTGGCATAAGGAAGTGAATGAACAAGTTTATCGTGTTGGTCGGTGTGCTGATGTTGGCGGGCTGCGCCACGAGCGCCAAGACGCATGTGGTGCGCGGCGTCAGCGGCATCGAGGTCGATTGCTCGGGATTGGGCTCGAGTTGGGAGAAGTGTCAAAAGCGCGCCACAAAAGAATGCAAAGGCGCAGGCTACAAGGTCATTACCAGATCCGATGATGCCAAGGATGATGATCAGTATCCTTTTGGCTTCAATCCTGCGGGCTACCTGACGCGCACGATGTTGGTGATGTGTCGATAGGGTGGGCGTTTATAGAGCTTGTGCCCTGAAAACGGGCGTTTCAATGCGCAGGAAGATATGTCAATCCCTGGGCTGTTCAAAATCTTCCGGGCGTGCTAAAACCTTTCAAGCGCTGATCTAGCTGCTTGAAAAAGAAGGGAAAAATATGACGAAGTCGGAGTTGATCGAACGAATTGTCACCCATCAAGGGCTGCTCTCATCCAAGGATGTAGAACTGGCCATCAAGACCATGCTTGAACAAATGTCTCAATGTCTGGCCACCGGTGATCGAATCGAGATCCGCGGTTTTGGCAGCTTCTCCTTGCACTATCGCGCGCCGCGCGTTGGGCGTAATCCTAAAACCGGCCAGTCTGTGAGTCTGGACGGAAAATTCGTTCCGCATTTCAAGCCAGGTAAAGAACTGCGCGATCGTGTGAACGAAGAAGAGGAGGAGGGGGTTTGATCTTCGCTCTGAATTATCAAGGAGGCGTGCGTGCGTAACCTCAAACGTATTCTTCTCGGTGTTTTTGTTTTGCTGCTGGTGCTGGTTATTCTGGCTTTCATCCTTGAAAACCAGCAGTCGGTCGCGCTGATGTTTCTGGGGTGGTCGGGGCCTCAACTGCCTGTTTCGCTCGTCGCGGTTGTAGCGTTGCTAATCGGCATGCTGATTGGGCCAATTATTGGCTGGTTTCTTGGGCGTTCGACTCGAGCAGCGCGCAAACGTCTGGCGTAATCAAGGTCGGTGCGACGCGTAAATCAATTTGCACCACAGTTTGTCTATATCCATTAGTAAAACGCTCATTAAGCTGTAAAATGCTGCGCTTGTTCGATAGTGGCATATTTACACATCGATTCAGACAGACTCTGACAGAAGCCTGCTTTCCTGCGGTTTTTGCATTCATGGATTAGACGGTGCTCGTTGGTGACACTGTCAGCAACTCAAGGGTATGGTTTCGCGTGAAAATTCTAGTTACCGGCGGCGCCGGGTTTATCGGCTCGGCAGTCATCCGTCACATCATCTCCAATACCACTGACTCTGTCGTCAACGTCGACAAGTTGACTTACGCCGGTAACCTGGAGTCCTTGGCTGAAGTCAGTCAGAACTCACGTTATGCGTTCGAGCGCGTTGATATCTGCGATCGCGAACAAATTGATCGCGTCCTGCGTGAGCACCAGCCGGATGCCATCATGCATTTGGCAGCGGAATCGCACGTCGACCGTTCGATCTCTGGCCCGTCCGAGTTCATCCAGACAAATATCATTGGCACTTACACTCTCTTGGAAGCCTCGCGTCACTACTGGGCGGCCATGGATGATGCACGTAAGGCCAATTTCCGCTTTCACCATATTTCCACTGACGAAGTGTACGGTGATCTGGAAGGCCCGGAGGATCTCTTCACTGAAACCACTCCGTATCAACCAAGCTCGCCGTACTCGGCCAGCAAGGCAAGTTCCGACCACCTGGTTCGTGCCTGGGCGCGCACTTACGGCCTGCCGACGTTGGTCACCAACTGCTCGAACAACTATGGCCCTTGCCACTTCCCTGAGAAATTGATTCCTCTGATCATTCTCAACGCACTGGAAGGCAAGCCATTGCCGGTGTACGGGAAGGGCGATCAAATTCGCGATTGGCTGTATGTTGAAGACCACGCACGTGCCTTGTACAAAGTCGTCACCGAGGGTGTTCTGGGTGAGACCTACAACATCGGCGGTCATAACGAAAAGCAAAACATCGAAGTGGTGCATACCCTTTGCGCGCTGCTGGATGAGTTGCGTCCTGACTCTGCTCACCGTCCGCACGCTAGCTTGATCACTTACGTGCAAGATCGCCCAGGTCACGACCTGCGTTACGCGATCGATGCGAGCAAGATCGAGCGTGAGCTTGGCTGGACGCCGGAAGAGACTTTCGAAACCGGTATTCGTAAAACTGTCGAATGGTACCTCACCAATACTGAGTGGGTTGAGCACGTGAAAAGCGGTAGCTACCAGCAGTGGATCGACCAGAATTACAGTGGTCGTTCGGGTCAGGAATGAAGATCCTTTTGTTAGGGAAAAACGGCCAAGTGGGCTGGGAGCTGCAACGCTCTCTGGCCTCTCTTGGCGAGTTGATAGCCCTTGATCGGAATTCAGATGCGGGGCTTTGTGGGGAACTCTCGGATCTTGAGAGGCTGCGCGCCACCATCCGCAAGGTCGAACCTGACTTCATCGTAAACGCTGCTGCGTACACGGCGGTCGATAAGGCTGAATCCGAGAGGGCGACGGCCAGTCGCATCAATGGCGAGGCATGCCAAGTCATGGCGCAAGAAGCAGCCGCCTCGGGCGCTTGGCTGGTTCACTATTCGACAGACTATGTTTTCAGCGGTCGGGGATCTGAATCCTGGCGAGAAGCCGATGCAGTCGCACCGGTAAACCATTACGGTGCAAGTAAACTGGCAGGTGAGCAGGCGATTATCGCTTCTGGCTGCAAGCACCTGATATTTCGTACCAGTTGGGTCTATGGGGCGCGCGGTAACAATTTTGCGAAAACCATGCTGCGTTTGGCCAAGGATCGTGAAACTCTAAATGTGATCGCTGATCAGATTGGAGCGCCTACGGGAGCCGATCTGATAGCTGATGTGACGGCGCTGGCGATACGGCAGGTGCAATTGCGGCCAGAGCTTTCAGGTTTGTATCACCTAGCGGCCGCGGGTGAGGTTTCATGGCACGGCTATGCTAGTCACGTGATCAGTTTTGCCTTAGCCAACGAAGAATCGTTAGCTGTTTCGCAGATAAATCCAATTGATACGACGGCGTACCCAACGCCTGCGCTACGACCTTTGAATTCGCGATTGAATACTCAAAAGTTGCGTGACAATTTTTCATTACACCTGCCGGATTGGCAGAGTGGTGTAACTCGAATGCTTAGGGAAGTTCTTAACAAATGACCACAACAAATCGTAAAGGCATCATCCTCGCTGGCGGTTCTGGCACGCGCCTGCATCCGTTGACTCTTGGTGTCTCTAAGCAGATGTTGCCGATCTACGACAAGCCGATGATTTTTTATCCGCTGTCGGTACTGATGCTTGCCGGCATGCGCGAGATTCTAATCATCTCTACTCCAGAAGACTTGCCGTGCTTTCGCAAGTTGTTGGGTGATGGCAGCCTCTATGGCATTAAGCTCACTTATGCTGAACAACCAAGTCCTGATGGTCTCGCGCAGGCATTCATCATAGGTGAAGAGTTCATCGGCGATGATCCGTGTTGTCTGATTCTGGGCGACAATATTTTCTATGGTCAGCATTTCTCCGACAATTTACGTTCTGCCAGCTCTCAGCAGCAGGGTGCTACTGTGTTCGGTTATCACGTTTCCGATCCTGAGCGTTTTGGCGTCGTCGAGTTCGATGCCACAGGTAAGGCGCTGAGTATCGAAGAGAAGCCTCTAAAGCCAAAGTCCAACTATGCAGTGACCGGCCTGTACTTTTACGACAACGACGTTGTCGAAGTTGCCAAGAGTATCAAGCCTTCTGATCGTGGCGAGCTAGAAATTACCGACGTGAACCGCGTTTACCTCGAGCGCAAAACCCTCAGCGTCGAAATGCTGGGTCGCGGGTTTGCGTGGCTTGATACCGGTACTCATGATTCTCTGCTGGAGGCCAGTCACTTTGTTCATACGATTGAGCAACGACAGGGCCTAAAGGTTGCCTGTCTCGAAGAAATTGCTTACCACAATGGCTGGATTACTGCGCAACAACTAGCCTCGCAAGCGAGCGCGTTGAAAAAGACAGGCTACGGGCAGTATCTGCAAAAGCTGCTGGATACGTCCGACCATTAAGAAGCGGCAGTTATTTTCTGAGCGGTGACGTTCGACGCGTTTTGACAGGATCGGCATGTCAGTAAAACACCCCAAGGTTGCAGTTTTGCTGGCCGCATTCAACGGCATGCAGTGGATAAAGGAGCAGTTGGACTCGATCCTTAATCAGGCTGCCGTTGATGTGACTGTATTCATCAGTATCGACCCTTCAGTGGACGGTACTGAATTGTGGTGCGCTGACTACGCAGTTCATCATCCCTCCGTAGTTGTGCTTCCACCCGCGGGTAGTTTTGGCGGTGCTTCGCGTAATTTCTTTCGACTCCTGCGTGATGTCAATTTCGATGGATACGACCTAGTTGCATTTGCTGATCAGGATGATGTCTGGCATCCGCTAAAGCTCAAGCGAGCAGGCGAAGTGCTCACTTCACAAGCTGCGGATGGCTATTCCAGTAACGTCACTGCGTTCTGGGATGATGGTCGGACGCATTTGATCGACAAAGCTCAGCCTCAGGTTGCCTGGGATTTTCTTTTCGAAGCCGCTGGTCCTGGTTGTACCTATGTTCTGGGTAAAGCCTTGGCCACAAAGCTAAAGTTGTCAGTGGCTGCTCAATGGGTCGAATTGCAAGACGTCAGTTTGCATGATTGGTATTGCTACGCATTTGCTCGCAGTAACGGATTGAAATGGATTATCGACCCCGTTCCCACCATGCAATATCGACAACATCAGAGTAACCAAGTCGGCGCGAATATTGGTGTCGGTTCTTTGTTGATGCGCTACAAAACTATTCACGATGGTTGGTGGTTCTCTCAAGTGCAACTCATTGCAGTGCTCGTTGGAAAACAGCGCCATCCGTTTGTACAGCGATGGCTTTTGCTGGGTCGAAAACAATTGATACTGCTTTCGTTCAGCGCGTGGGCATGCAGGAGGCGTTTCCGGGACAAAGTGTTCTTTTTTCTGATTTGCTGGGCTACGGCGATTGTCGGGAAAAAAACAAAATGAAAAGACCAGTTATCCTCGTTACAGGTGCGACGGGGTTGGTGGGGGAAGCGGTGGTCATGCGGCTACTGGTTGATCGTCAATTCGTCCCGGTGGCAGCTGTGCGTGGTGGGAGCCGACTCGTCGGACTGTGCAAGGTTGTTCCGTTTGTACTCGCAGAACAATCTTGCTTGCCAGCCCTTGAGGAGGTTGATGTCGTCGTTCATTGCGCTGCCAGAGTGCACGTGATGAGTGAAACTGCGTTAGATGCACTGGCGGAGTTTCGAGCCATCAACGTGGAGGGAACGGTCAATCTGGCGCGTCAGGCTGCGGCAGCCGGCGTCAAACGGTTCATCTTTATCAGCTCGATCAAAGTGAATGGCGAGCGCACCATTTCGCACAAACCTTTCCGGTTCGATGATCCACCGGCTCCTCAGGATCCTTATGGCATTTCTAAGTGGGAGGCGGAGCAAGCGCTTTCGCAAATAGCGCTGGAAACTGGCATGGAGTTGGTCGTTATTCGCCCGCCGCTGGTTTACGGTCCGCGGGTGAAAGGTAATTTTCTTAGTATGATGTCTTGGTTGAACAAGCGGGTCAGTCTGCCGTTGGGTTGTATATCCAACCGCAGAAGCCTGGTTTCGTTAGCTAATCTGGTGGATCTGATCATAACGTGTATCGATCATCCCGCCGCCGCCGGTAATGCATTTCTGGTCAGTGATGGTGATAGTTGCTCGACTACACAGCTGATTATGGACATTGGTCATTTAATTGGTCAACCGGCGCCGTTGATTCCGGTGCCGGTGTGGATGCTCAAGAGCTTTTTAATTTTGATAGGAAAGCGAATAGTTGCACAGCGTTTGTTCGATACTCTTGAGGTTAATATTGTCAGAACTGAACAGCATTTGGGTTGGACGCCTCCTGTGTCCAGGGAGAGAGCGCTTCGTCAAACAATAGAACACTATCTCGAGACGTTAAAAAAATGATTTTTTACTGCCTGTTGGGTGCGGTATTTTTCGCTTCATTGTCCATGACCTATGTACTGAGGCGTTACGCGCTGGCAAACAGTCTAATTGATATCCCTAACGCTCGCAGCTCACACACTCTTCCGACACCTCGAGGTGGTGGAGTCGCAATCGTTGTTTCTTTTTTGCTGGGGCTACCGGTGTTGCATAGTTTGCAACTAGTTGACCTGTCGACGTTAATAGCCTTTATTGGAGCGGGGGCTTTAATTTCAATATTGGGGTTTGCGGACGATCACGGACACGTCGCAGCCCGATGGCGTTTGACTGGCCATTTTCTGGCGGCAGGATGGATTTTTTTCTGGCTAGGAGTTGGGATAAAGCTCTCGATTCTTGGTTTTGTTATTGATTTAAAGTGGTTCACTCCTGTGCTGTTTGTCGTATTTATTGTCTGGATGCTCAATCTGTACAATTTTATGGATGGAATTGATGGTCTCGCGAGTCTCGAAGCTATCTCTGTTTGTTTATCTGCTTGCCTGGTTTACTGGCTGGGTGGAAATCGGGAGTTGATTTGGCCGTTGCTATTGTTGGTGGGAGCAGTGACCGGATTTCTGTGTTGGAACTTCCCTCCTGCGCGGATTTTCATGGGCGATGCTGGCAGCGGTTTTTTGGGAGTGACCCTGGCGGGCGCGGCCATCATTGCGACGGCCAGGAAACCAGAGCTTCTGTGGTGTTGGTTAATACTCTTGGGAATCTTCATTGTCGATGCGACGTGGACGCTTTTAAGGCGACTGCTGCGCGGTGATAAAATTTATGAAGCACACCGAACGCATGCCTATCAGTATGCTTCAAGGCAGTATAGGAGCCATAAAAGTGTTGTTTACGCGGTCTTGGCTATTAACATTCTGTGGTTAACGCCCTTGGCAATTTTAGTCGCTGTCGGCTGGTTTTCAGGAATAATAGCTTTGGTCGTTGCCTATGCTCCTCTGGTAGTGATTGCGTGCAAATATCAAGCAGGCGCGCTGGAACACCAGAGATAGCAAAGGGCTTCATTCATTGATCGCGGGCCGAAGCAGTGTCTGGGGTTGGTAGATTGGTTCGTTACGATTAACCGATTTTATAGATAAAATATGTTTTTACAGGTGATGTTGTGGGTATGAGGAATTCAGATAAGTCGTTTGCCGCTCGGTGGTTGGCAGGTGTGAGTCGCCTGATGACTCACCCCAAGGCGGTTCTTCGCCCGCTATATCAGAAGTTTCCGATTCTTGCGAGTATTCGCGTGAGGGTGGGCCTCCTTTCAAAGTCAATTCGCACTCGTGTATTTTCGGTCATCTATTCCAAAGATAATGCGCAAGCCATTCAGAGCTTGTCTGATCGCCGTTTTTCTCATGTTGCATCCAATATAATCGTCGATGAACTCCCGGTTATCGATGTCAGTATTGTTACATATAACAGTGAAAAGTGGGTTGAAGGTTTCTTTGAATCTCTGAGATCTCAGGACTATCCCTGCACTAAGCTGAATATTTTCATAGTTGATAACGGTTCTTCCGATAATACGATTCAAGCTCTTGAACGGTGGCGAGCAGCGTTGGTCAACGTTGTTGCGGGTTTTAAAGTTGATCGTGGGCAGAACGTGGGCTTTGGTGCGGGTCATAATCTAGCAATTACACAGGGTCGAGCTGAATTTTTTCTCGTCACCAATATAGATATTCATTTTTCTCCGACTTCAATAATGAAAGTTGTGTCAAATGCTTTGTCTGAATCGGGTGACAAGGTTGCCTCGTGGGAATTGAGACAGGCCCCTTACGAGCATCCAAAATATTACGATCCGGTCACGTTGGAAACCAACTGGTCTTCACACGCGTGCGTGCTGATTAAGCGTGCCGCCTATTTTCGAGTCGGCGGATATGAGCACCAGATATTCATGTATGGAGAGGATGTCGAACTCTCTTACCGCTTCAGGTCTTATGGGTATCTGCTCAAATACTGCCCATCCGCCATTGTTTACCATTACACCTATGAGCATGAAAATCAGGTAAAGCCCCTGCAGTATGTGGGAAGCACCTTGGCCAACGGTTATATCAGGCTTCGTTACGGGCGCCTGCTTGACAAAATCGGCGGCGCAACCTTAATGTTTTTGCTATTACTGCGGCCGCAAGTGTATCCAGGATCTCGCCAGGATGTTCTCGCTAGTTTTCGAAAGCTAATAAACAAGATGAGCCATTTTCTGAAAGGTAAAGGTCCCGAGAATGCAGTTTGCTTTCCATTTAGGGGCTTTGATTATGAATTGATTCGTGAAGGCGCGTTCTGGCCCATAGGGGATCAGTTTTCTGATCTCCCTTTAATTACAATTGTTACCCGTACGTATCAAAAAAGGGATGAGTATCTCCGGCAGTCCATCATCTCTGTGCTCAACCAGACCTATCCTAATATCGAATTGGTCGTGGTTGAAGATGGCGGCTCATCCATGAAATCTTTGGTGGAGAATTTCTCCGCACTTAACCGTTGCAGTATTCGATTTTACGGGATGGACAAGGTCGGACGATCCGTCACTGGAAACTACGGTCTGGAAATGGCTCGTGGTAAGTACTGCATGTTTCTCGATGATGACGATTTGCTGTTCTCTGATCATGTTGAGGTTTTGGTTTCGGCGCTGTCGAAAAACGAGAATGCAGTAGCGGCCTATTCGTTAGCCATGGAGGTCGGCACTGTAAGTAATGGTGAAGGAGGCCGGTATCTCGAGACCAGCCACGAAACGCATCCTGTCTTCAAGCAAGCTTTCGATTATGATGTGCTGCTCGATCACAATTACATTCCTATTCAATCGCTGCTCTTTAACAGAGAGTTGTATTTGGCGCGTGGCGGATTCGAAACGGACATGAGTAATTTAGAAGATTGGAATCTTTGGCTGCGTTATGCATATAAAAATTCCTTTTGCTATGTTCCGAAGACTACGTCGCTGTTTCGAACGCCGGCTGATCCGGATGTGCGAATCAATCGGCATAAACTGCTTCACCATGCCTATCTTGATGCTCGGAACCGAGCGATAAAATCCTGTGAGAATTACATTTGACTGCATGTTGAAAAACCGCCTGCTCAGGCGGTTTTTTAATGTTGTTTACTCATTGTTTTTTGAGGGGAGTCTGGTCTTTTTCAAGCAGTGTGCGATCAACAGGAGGCAGGTTGAAATTGTTTTGTGGTATCTGTCAGTGTGCCGGCATTGAATGTGTTAGCGCATCCAAGCTGTAGTTTGCGTAGGAAAAGTCGTGTTTCTATCTGGGTTTGGATGCTATCATTTGGCGCCTCAATTACCCCGATGCAGGTGTTTCTCAGGCCCGGAACGATGCGGGTATTGCCGTCCAAAGGTAGCCGCCAATCCCGTGGACTGCTCACTATGTACGATTTCAGGTTGGGCACCTGCTTAAGGATATGCTGCTTATATGAAAGGAAAGCCACCAAATATGCATGACTTCATGCCGAATGTCCTCAAGCAGCGTGCAGAGGAAGCCGGTGTCTCTCTTGAAAGCTTTCGTTTTTCATTTTTGGGTCTGATTCCGTCGCGTGCATTTTGCGCAAGCCGGTATGGGTATGAACATTTTTCTGTTGAGGTTTTTGCTTGATGCGTCAGTTTTCTGCCAACCCTTTGGAAATGTTCGCCACATTATGGCGTAACGCAGCTTTGATTAAAGCATCGACCATCCGCGAGGTTCTGGGTCGTTACCGTGGATCTGCGATGGGCCTGCTGTGGTCTTTTTTCAACCCGCTGCTAATGCTAGCGGTGTACACCTTTGTGTTCAGCGCGGTACTCCGGGCTCGATGGAGTGTCGACAGTGACTCCAAAACCGAATTCGCGTTGATTCTCTTTGCCGGCTTGATTGTCTTCAATTTATTCGCCGAGTGCATCAACCGCGCTCCCGGCCTGATTCTCGGGAAAGTCAATTTTGTGAAGAAAGTGGTTTACCCGCTAGAGATTCTGCCTGTCGTTGTTCTGGGGTCTGCGTTGTTTCACGCCGCTATCAGTCTTGGCGTATGGTTTATCGCTTATAGCATCTTTTTTGGCGTACCTCACGCAACTGCGTTTTATCTTCCGTTGATCGTTATTCCTTTTGTCATGTTTATCATTGGGGTCAGTTGGGCGTTAGCGTCGCTGGGTGTTTACTTGCGCGATGTCTCCCAATTCATCGGTATCTTGACCACTGTCCTCATGTTCTTGAGCCCTATTTTTTACCCAGCTACAGCGCTCCCAGAAGCGTATCGGCATCTGCTTTACCTCAATCCGTTGACACCAGCGATTGAAATGACGCGTGATGTGCTGTTTTGGGGGAAACTGCCGGATTTTGAGATTTTGGGAATTTACTGGTTAGCCACAACCTGCATTGCCGCTCTGGGTTTTGCCTGGTTCCAGAAAACACGTAAGGGTTTTGCTGATGTCCTCTGAAGTCGCGATTAAAGTTGAGAACCTTAGCAAGTGCTATGAGATTTATGATCAGCCGCGTGATCGGCTGAAGCAATTTTTGGTACCTCGCATGCAAGGTGCCGTACGCATGCGACGTAGCCAGTTCTTTCGTGAGTTCTGGGCCGTCAAAGGCGTTTCTTTCGAAGTCAAAAAAGGTGAGACCGTCGGCATTGTCGGGTGTAACGGGAGTGGTAAATCCACTTTGTTGCAAATGATTTGTGGAACGTTGAACCCTACGACCGGAAGTGTACAGACGCACGGCCGTATTGCCGCGTTGCTGGAATTGGGCTCAGGTTTTGATCCTGAGTTCACCGGGCGCGACAATGTTTATATGAATGCAGCTGTGTTGGGGCTGGCCAAAGAAGAAATCGATCAGCGATTCGACGAGATTGCGGCGTTTGCGGATATTGGGCATTTCATTGAACAACCCGTTAAGAGTTACTCAAGCGGGATGGTAGTACGTCTGGCGTTTGCTGTTCAGGCAATGATTGATCCCGATATTTTTATTGTTGACGAAGCATTAGCTGTCGGCGACGAAAAGTTTCAACGAAAATGTTTTGCGCGAATGGAAGAGCTGAAAAGTAAAGGCACATCCATTTTGTTCGTATCGCACTCGGCTTCTAGCATCATCGAGTTATGCGATAGAACGCTGTTTCTAGATCATGGTGTTCGACTGATGTACGGCCCCGCCCCTCAAGCCGTGCGAGCTTACCAAAAGCTTATTTACGCGCCAGAGGCAGAGTACAAGCGACTCGTTGAGCAGTATTTGGCTGCTGACCAATCTGGCAATGCCGTGGACACGAATAAGCTCGATAATGCGGTGCTTCGTTCAGTCGAAACCAATGAGCCAGATGGCGATGCATTCGATGCAGGATTGGTGCCCGAAACTACGGCGATTTATCCAACCCAAGGCGCGGAGATAAAGTCTTTTTCGATCTTGGATGCCGAAGGGCGCGTCGTTAATGTGCTGCAAGCCGGTAAAACCTACCAAGTTCAAGTGGCTGGCCACTTTATGGAAGATTTCAACGGCACCTACTGGGGGCTTCACATTCGAAACGTCTCGGGAGCCGTCATTACGGGTCAACGTTTCCCTGAAGACGGTACTTTTTTTGAGCGAGTGAAAGCTGGAAGTGATTTTAATGTGAAGTTTTCCTTCCAGATGAGTTTGTTGCCCGGCGTGTACTTTATTGGCGGCGGTGTGTGGTCGAACCAAGAGCCAAGCTGCGCTCACCGAATTATGGATGCCATCATGTTCCGTGTCGTACCTGGGACAAAACTGAATTCATTCGGTTATGTCGACTTGATGTCTGGCCCGCCCGAGGCTGCGGTTGGCTGATTGGCATCTTTACGATGGCAGCCGCCGATGGCCGAACATGCATCGACGGTGCGCCTCAAGGATGTTAATTGGGGGTGGGTACAGGCACTTTTGCTTGTACACGGAATTTATAGGCTTGGAAGTTTGATGCTGCACAGCAGCATATAGATAGGGTTTTTGACGGTTATGCTAAATATCAGTGATTGGCCACCAAGTGACGAAGAACGTGTATTCAATTATCTACGTTGGAGTGGTTACCGTTCGGAGCGCTACAAACTCCTGTATGTGAGCACTCCAAAAGTAGCATGCACTTCATTAAAGTGGTGGTTTGCCTCTCTGGAAGATTGCTCGAAAGCACTGAACGATATCACTGATAGTGCTGAAAGCAATCCAGATCAAGTCGTTCATGAAATGCATAAAGTTGCTCCGCATGTGACTGGTCTGCAAGCGCCTGAGCTCATGGAGGCATTAACGTCTGATTCGTATTTTCGGTTTGCCGTCGTCAGAAATCCGTACAAGCGCATCTTTTCCGCTTGGCAGTCTAAACTGTTGCTGCAGGAACCCCAGCAGGTTGGGCCTTATCTTCAGCGAGATTTTTATCACCAGCCATTGAAAGATGCGTCTGATATAGCTTCGGCATTTGAGGGGTTTCTCGAACATCTTGCCAGCCAAGAAGCACCATCTTATTGGGATCAACACTGGACGCCGCAGGTTGCTCTGTTGCGTCCAGACCTTATCAACTACTCCATGTTGATCAAAATTGAGCAGTCGGAACAGCTCAGTAAAGCACTCGCGGAGCACGTGGGCCAATATATTCCAGATCCTTTTGCCGAACGTCGTTCAAACGAAAGTCTGATCCCTTATCTTCCTGAGTTTATTACGCAGCGTAGCGCTGAGTTAATTCGCAAGCTATATGCCGAAGACTTCGTTGCATTTGGCTACGACAGGGCGTTGCCGGAAACTAAAGGAACATTTTCAGAAGCTGAGCTGAGCCTGGCGTTACGCGCAGTCAAACTGATTCGCGGGCGCCATCAACGATTGGGGGAGCGCACCGCAAAAATCGCCTCGTTAAACCAGACTGCGGCAGAGCTTCAATCGAAAATTGCTTCGTTGGACGAGTCTTCCGAGGCGTTTCAAACAAAAATCGCTTATTTGAATACTGCGATAAGCGAAGGCGGTGCGAGAATCACCAGCCTCGGTCTTCTCGTCATCGAACGTGAAACAGAGATCTCTCGTCTCAATACCAGGATTCTTGATCTTGAGGCCACAGTCTCGGATCTTAATCTTAATAGCGCACGTGTGGTCGAATACGACGAAAAACTCACTGAACTGAGGCACGCGCTTGTTGAGCGTGATGGGCAAATTATTTCGTTGAATAAGGCCAACTCTGAGCGAGACGGACAGATCTCAAGTCTGCGTTACGCCATAGTTGAGCTTGAAGCTCAGTTAAGGGTGTTCACGCATCTCGACACTGCGCGCGAGGGGGAGATCAATAGCTACACGATGGCCATTGATGGTCTAAAACATGCTTTGCTCGAGCGTGATGGGAAAGTTGTCAATCTTAACTCGGTTCTCTGTGAGCGCGACGCTCAGATCAATAACCTAAAACACGCTGTCGTCGAGCGTGATGGTGAGGTGGGTGGGCTCAAGGATGAAATCGTGCAGATAATTCTGCAAAAAGATGCAGAGGTTGACTCACTCAAGCATGAGGTTGGATGTATTGCCCGGCAAAAAGACGTGGATGTGGAAGCGCTCAAGCGAGAACTCGGTAAAGTGCTTGCGTCTCGATCTTGGCGTATGACTTCTCCAGTGCGCCGGGTTGGTAACTTCCTGCGCCGCACTAAACGTGTACTCAGCGCTCCTTCATTGAGCAAAACGATTGAGGTCTTGCGCGGACGTCGTGATTTCCGTAACCAGTTGACCCTCGGTCTGGTGCGCGGAAGCAATCTTTTTGATAAAGAGTTTTATCTGGCCAATAACGCAGATGTGCGCGAAAAAGGCATCGACCCGCTCCAGCACTTCATGCTCCATGGTTGGAGAGAACAGCGTAGTCCTTCGGCGCTCTTTAGTGTCTCCAGATATTTGAGCGACAATCAGGACGTTGCATCCGCACGGATCAATCCGTTGGTTCACTATCTGAAGTTTGGGCAGCTGGAAGGGCGTTCGATTGCTACGCATTCGCGCCATTCCTCAGATTTGTCTGATGCGCAACCAGTGGCGAAAATGTCCGTCTCTGTCGTTGAAGCACAAGTGGAAGCTATTAGAAAGTCTGGCAAATTTGACGAGTCCTATTATTTTGCGATGAATTCGGATTTGTTGCCTGGGCAAATAGACGCCCTACGCCATTATTGCGAGTTTGGCTGGCGTGAGGGTCGAAACCCCTCTGATGAATTTGACACGCGTTCCTATATTGAAACGTATAAAGACATCAAAGCGGCGGATATCAATCCATTCTGGCACTACGTTGTAGCAGGTGCCTCGGAACATCGTGTAGCTGTGCCGGGATCGGTTGTCCGTTATGAGGGCGACATTCGATTTGGTCAAGTCGATAGCGATATTAAACTCTTCGCTCTCTATGTGACGCCTCAATGGGATGTACTGAAGAGTTCTCGCTCATCCTCCAAGGGCGGCGCGCAGTTGCTTCCGGATGACTCTTTCGGCTTTTACAATGTGCTGGACGCCGATACGTTGCGCAGACAGGCGCGATTAGCAAAATCTCACGGTTTCTACGGCTTTTGCTTTGAATCAAAAGAGTCTGTTGGCAATGATTTCGCTGATCAGCCAGTTGGCGTATTCCTGAAGGATAAAGACATCGATTTGTCGTTCTGTCTAAGACTTTCAGTGCATTGTGGTCTGCTACCAGAGCGTCTTGCAGAGGCAGTTGCAGATAAGCGTTATGCGCGAATTGATGGTCGGCCTGTTCTGGTAGTCTCACTTCTGGAAAACCAGGATGCGAAAGTACTGAGTCAACTGCGTAAAAAACTTGCTGAACTAAAGATCTCTGCCTATCTGATCGTGCAAACAGTACAAATTAACAGTGATGTGAAAAAAAGCATTGCGACTGGCTTATGCGATGCGATCCTTGACTTGCCTGTTTTCGCTGTTCCGGGGGAAACGGGAGGGTTTGTACCGCAACTGAAAAATGGAGTTGCAACCGTCCCTTATTCGGTCATTGTTGCCAACGGTATTTCACGTACAAAGCATGCTCAGTTGCATTCTTTTCCGGTTTATAACGGAATTACTTTGGCCCGTGATGCAAGTGCAGCTGATTCCCAGCCACCCTTGGTATACACGCGTTTTGGATCTCAGCAGTATCGTCGCTGGCTGGACGCGGCAATTGCCAGCACCCGCAGCATGCATGCTAATGATCGTCGTCTATTGTTTGTCAATGCCTGGAATGACTGGAGTCAAGGGCTGTTCCTTGAGCCGGATAAAGTTGCGGGTTATGGTCGTGTAAACGAAACGAGCTGTGCGCTTCTTGATATTGAATCGAACAGGTTCATGCCAAAAGTCTCGGTACTCGTGCCGAACTATAATCATGAACGTTTCTTGCGTCGTCGCCTGGACAGTATTTATGCTCAGACGTATCAGAATATTGAAGTTATTCTGATGGATGATTGCTCCACGGATCAAAGTCGTAGGGTCTTGAGCGAGTACGCCGACAAATACCCCGATGTTACGATCAAACTCTTCAACGAGACGAACTCGGGCGGAGTGTTCCGTCAGTGGGCCAAGGGTATCAAGGCTGCAACGGGCGACCTGGTGTGGATTGCCGAGAGCGATGACTACTGCGATGAACACTTCTTGCAGGCTCTTGTTCGAACATTTGAAGATGAAGCCGTGATGCTCGCTTATGCTCGCTGTGAGTTCGTCACTAGCGATGAAGTTGTCATGGAAGACGAGTTCCATATTTACGTAAGTGATCTGGAGGGCTCTGATAAATGGCGCGAATCGTACGTAGAAACGGCTCATAATGAAGTTCGCACGGCCCTTGGGATTAAAAACACGATTCCGAATGCCAGCGGCGTGATTTTCAAGCGTCCGGTCAATATGCCGCTTCTTGATGACGAAACGTGGTTGTCGATGCGCGTGGCAGGGGATTGGGTTTTCTACTTGCACCTTATCCGCGGTGGCAAGATTGCTTACTCCATCGATGGCACGAATTTCTTCCGTCGTTATGTAGGCAGCACGGCACAAACGACATACCAGAGAGAAGTTTTCTATTATGAGCTAGGCCTCGCCAGCCGGACGATACAGGCACTTTATGACGTGCCGCTGTCAGTGATGGAACTTTGCGAGGAGAGCAGTAAAAGACTTTACGACCATAACGTCGGGAACTCTCAAGAAGAGTTTTTGCAATGGTATCGCCGCGATGAAATTCTGAAGGCGCGTGCCAACCGTAAGCCAAATATCATGGTTTCGACCATCGGCTTCTATCCTGGTGGCGCCGAGATTCTGCCGATTCGTTTGGCGAACGAGTTCAAGCGCCAAGGGCATTCCGTATTCCTACTCAGTGCTGGGCTGACTGCTCGAGAGGATGGCGTGCGTCGTATGTTGCGTAGCGATGTTCCGCTTGTGGAAACATCTGATCTAGAAGAAGTCAAATCGGTCATCCGCCACTTCGGTGTTGAGGCTATGAATACTCACCAATGGCACATTCAGAAATCGCCTTCGGAACTGCCTGATGTCTTTGCTGGGGTGAAGTCTCACGTAGCGTCGCTGCACGGCATGATTGAACATGGTGCTGCTTTTGCGGTAACGGAAGAGCAACTTCGCGCGGCAGACAGCGGCGTCACGACGTGGGTTTACACCGCAGAGAAAAATATTGTCCCGTTCGCTAAGTTCTCACTCTACGAGAATGGTTCCCAGCGTTTTGTCAAAGTACCTAACGGCTTGCAGCCTCCGAATATTGTGGCCATTGAGCGTACCCAACTGGGGATTCCACAAGACGCTTTCGTGCTGTGCTGCGTCAGCCGCGCGATTCCGGATAAGGGTTGGGAAGAAACAATTCGGGCGGTAGAACTGGCACGGGAGCTAACGGGTCGAGACATTCGTTTGTTGTTGGTCGGTAACGGTCCTGTCTATGACGAGTATCTGCGAGACGGTGCACCAGACTTTGTTTACCTGGCAGGCTTCAGTGATAACTCGGTTGGCCACTATGCTGCGGCTGACATGGGTGTCATGTTAACCAAGTTTAAATCCGAGAGTTTCCCGCTGACTATTGTCGACTGCCTGTTTGCGGGCAGGCCATATCTGGCGTCCGATGTAGGCGATATCAGGAACATGTTAACAATTGATGAGCACATCGCAGGTGAGGTTATTGCACTCGATGATTGGGAGATCCCGATCAAAAAGGCTGCTCGCGTTATTGCTTCTTTTGCGACCGACAAGGCGCAGTATCTTCACGCATTGGGGTTGGTAAAAGAGGTTTCCAACCGCTATCGAATCGATGCGGTTGCAGAGCAGTATGTCAGTCTGTTCGAGCGTGATATTCGCGCCAGTCGTAAGATCGACTCTGCTGAATAAGGCAATTTTCTGACGTCATTGCCACCCCTTCTGCTGATGGCAGGGGTGGTGAGCGACGCATTACAGTGTGCTGCCTTCTGAGATGCAGCAGGGCGGGAGCGGAGTTCGGCGCAGGCGTTTATTGCTCTGTTCATCGGCTCCTTTTGTATTTTTTTGGGTTCGACTGATACATTTCTTTTTACAACGTTTTGTACAGATCAAGCGTATAACGCTTTTTTGCTGTGTTTATATACAGGATCTCAGGCCGTTGAAGCATTGGAGGCTACGTTGAAAAATACCGAGAACACCTCGACGAAGAGAGCTATTCGGTCGCTTGTATTGGGTGGACGCGGCTTCATCGGCACTCATCTGATTGATGCATTGCTTGATCAGGGGCATGCGGTGCGTTGTTTTGACCGGCCAAATGTAGTCGAGCTTGGGGAGTCCCATGCCACGCATGCAGATTTCGAGTTGTTTGAAGGTGATTTCACCAGTGAAGCTGATGTCACAGAAGCGTTGCGCGATTGCGATGTGTGTTATCACCTTGTTTCCACCACATTGCCTAAATCTTCAAATGCGGATCCCGTTTTTGATGTCGAGAGTAATCTTGTCGGAACCGTACGCTTGCTGAACCTGGCGCTGAAGGCCGGCATCAAGAAGGTTGTTTTCGTGTCTTCGGGAGGAACTGTTTACGGTGATCCGGTTCAGGTACCCATCCCCGAAACTCACGCAACTGATCCGGCGTGTTCGTACGGAATCACCAAGCTGGCTATTGAGAAGTATCTGGCGCTGTTCCATCGTTTACATGGTCTGGATTACACCGTTTTACGTCTGGCAAACCCTTATGGTGAAGGGCAGCGAACGCATGCCAATCAGGGTGCAGTTGCCGTATTCCTGGGTAAAGTCTTGCGTGATGAACCCATTGAAATATGGGGCGATGGGTCGGTGGTGCGCGATTACGTGCATGTTGCCGATGTTGTTCAGGCATTGCTGGCTTCCCTTGAGCCTTCACGGGACGAACATGTATTCAACATCGGTTCCGGTCACGGGCACAGTTTGAATGACGTGCTTGATACGATTGAAAGAATCACTGGTCGCAAGGCAGACCGTCATTATTTATCGGCTCGTGGTTTTGATGTACCTGTAAGTGTTTTGAGCATTGAGCGGGCCCGGCAGTCTTTGGGGTGGGAGCCTGCTGTAGAATTTGATGAGGGGCTGCAGCGTTTTGTGACATGGTTGCAGGAATGCCCGGACTCCAGAATCGCTTGATGAGATTTCGGTGGCTTGGTGGGTACCCCAGGTGCTGAGTGTGAGCAAACATAAAAAGCCCGCTGAATTTCAGCGGGCTTTTTTATGAAAAATCTTTAAGGTTTTGCTAGTGTGCGCTATTGCCGATGCTGAAATAATCTCCAGAGCATTGAAAAAGGGGAGCGCTTGACTTGTATGGTTGTACTGTCAGGCGCTGCGGACTGATCAGTGGTGTGTCTGCACCGCGCCAGCAGTGGACGTAACCTCGGCTCGATCATCACGGCGTGAGCCGCAGGATCGTAATGATGATTGCCAGGGTCTGGGTTTCGCAAGTGGTTTTTGAGTACCCCAGTGTCGTCCAGTGACATGTGATCGAAGTTCAGATGACTTACTCCCTCGCGATCGCAAAAAGCGCCCATCATACGATTGAATTTGATGGTGAGTTCTGTTCGCTCGGCGAGTGACGCTGTTACCTCTTTGCGCAGATTGGCCACTTCGCCCCATTGAACATCGTCTTGAATGGTTGGAAGAGGAGTGCTGACACAAATGACATCAAAAGTTTTCGCCAGATCCCGCAGTAGTTTCTGGTAATTGGTAATCGCTTGTTCAAGCATTTGATCGACAGCGCTACCATGCTTTTGAGCCCTGTACCAGATCACAAATCCTGTATCTACCTCTCCTAGCATCACGATTGCGGTTTTGGCATTCGTTGCTTCAAGGGCCGCCAAGTATTGCGGCATGGCTTGGGTGACTGCGTTCGGGTTCTTCAAGCCCGATACGGTCGCGCCGCCCACCGACGTTACTTCGAAAGAATGCTCGGGAAAGAGCTCAGTCATTTTTTCTGAACTGAAAACCAAAGCGTGCGAATCGCCGAGTACAAGTACAGGCGTCATTATCCGGGTAGTTCCTGCTTCAAGGCCTTGAGTCATATTAGGTCATTCGTTGGCATGTACATGCTGTTATGAGTGACAGAAGGATGCCAACCAAATACTCGATGGCGCCTCCACTGGAGTGCTCAGTTTTGAGCAGCAGAGAACTTACCCGCGATTTTTCTGCCCAGTGCTGACGCATAAAGACGAAGTTCTGGTACTGCCGTGGCTTCCCAATAATTGGCTTTTAACATCGGGCCGACGTAACTCAGCCAGTCGGACGGGATCGTGTCTCGGGTTTCAACAGCGAGGTTGTCATCAACTCTAAGTCCAAGGCCAAGCGGATCTACAGCGATGAGACCGTCGGCAATCAGCTGGCAGATAAGCGGTTCATCAATCAAGCCCGGATTGGAGTTGGGACCCGTGCAGTTGATGATCAGATTTACTTCTATTTTTTTGAGTCCTAGGTTCCCGCGTTGCTCAATGGTCACCAAGGTTTTGCCACTTGCAGACTCAACGGCTTTGATGCGGCCGGCAAAGGGGACAATTTTCTCAAGCGTTAGTGCTTGTTCGAATAGTTCATAGGTTTGCGGCGCAACACGATGGCGATGGACGTCCCAATAGGGCTGTAGGTGACGTAGAAACCGACTTTGTTCATGGACTGGAAGGCGCTTCCATAACAGTGAAGTTATGGGTCGCAGTGCCGCAACGATGTCTCGCCAGTTCAACCCACTAGCTGCGCCAGCTTTGACGTGATCTTTCACGACCCGCAAGTAGCTTAAGGCAGTTGGCGCGACGGATAAAAGTTCTTCCTGTAGAGATGAGGGCGGTAAGAAAGAGCTCTTTCCTGTTCGGTGTGGCAAAGGCAATAGACCTCGCCGCGACAGCAAATAAATTTTGCCGTTACCTAGTGTCAACGGGCCGAGACTTGAAATAACATCAAGGGCAGTAAGACCGCTTCCTAGAAGTAATATCGACGTGTCCTTGGCAGACCCTACGGTTATCGAGTCACTCCAAGGGTTTTCTATGTACTGCGTCGTCTGGAGTATACATTCCAGCGCTGCGGGGGTACGGGGAGGGAAGTGACCAAACGCAAGAATGACGTGGTCGGCAAAGATTGTTTTGCCGCTAATCAGTTCTATCCGGGATCCTTGGTCATACGGTTTAAGTGTTTTAACCTCAGCTGTAATTCGCTGTATGTTGATTCTGTTCTTCACCTCTTCTTCGGCGCTGTCCAGTAACGAGGCAAGATAGTCGCCATAGAGCTTTCTGGATACAAACGATCCGGAGGTTGTACCGGGGAGGCAGGCTTGGCAGTACTCAAGGAATGAGTTTGGGTTGTCAACCTGTGCACTCATGTTTCCCGCTGGTACGTTTAGAAGATGTCTCGAGCTGCTCGTACCATAAGCCAGGCCGCGGGCCACCGTACCGGAACGGTTGATGATGATGAGTCGTGAATCCTGAGGTGCGGAACGCAGAAACTCTATGGCGGAGACAGTTCCACTGAAGCCGGCCCCGATGATTACCAACGTCTTCATTTCATTGTCTGCTCGTTGATGTAGTCGACAATACGCTGCGCTGCGTTCTGTAGATCATCCTCCAGGGTATTGATCCTGATTTGCGGATTTTCCGGCGCTTCATATGCCGAGTCGATGCCTGTGAAGTTTTTTATCAGGCCTTGACGAGCTTTTTTATACAGTCCCTTGGGATCCCTTCTTTCGCATTCATTGAGTGGGGTGTCGATAAAAACCTCCACGAAATTTTCTGTCCCGATCACTTCCCTGGCTAAGGCTCGGTCACGCAGAAACGGAGAAATGAATGCGGTAATGACGATCAGGCCTGCGTCTATGAAAAGCTTCGCGACTTCGGAAATGCGACGTATGTTCTCCACTCGATCGTTGTCGCTGAATCCTAAATCGTGACAAAGACCTAATCGAACATTATCGCCATCAAGTAAGTAGGTATGTCGACCGTCATTGCAAAGTGCTATCTCTAGTGCGTTGGCGATAGATGATTTGCCTGCGCCACTGAGTCCTGTTAGCCAAATCACAATAGGCCGCTGATTTTTTATGATGCTGCGGCGCTTTGCGTCCACAGCTGATATGTGAGCTACTAGATTTTCGGACATGATGTCTCGTGAATACTGATAGATTTAAAAATTATAACTACTTGATTGGGGATCGTTTGCGTGCAGGGTGAGTTCCATTCCCCTACGTTTTCTGATTCCTTGACTCTGATGACAGGATTACCAAACTGCCATCATCTGTGGGGCTCCAAAAGCATTTTTACATTTCAGATAATCAGTGGATTGTAGCTATGCTTTGGTTAAATTGCTTGTGATGAATCGCGGGCATGCGTCGCCCCAGATTCGATTCCTTATCTTGTCTGGCCAAGTATTCGAATGACCTCCCATGCATTGAGGGTAGAATTGTGCATCGACTGCCAAAGGAGGGAGCAACGTGCTCGGAGGTGTGAATGGATAAAGTGCGGATGTTGTTGCTGGGACTGCCTCGCAAGCAAAAACGTATGCTGCAGGTCGGGACAGACGTGGTTTTGGTCTGGGGCGCGTTGTGGTTGTCGTTCATCGTGCGGTTGGGCATTGACGATATGTACAATCCAGTCCGAGCTCATGGATGGCTTTTTTTATGCGCTCCGGTCATCGCCATTCCATTGTTTATACGTTTCGGTATGTATCGGGCGGTGATGCGCTATTTTGGTAACGATGCACTCATTGCCATCGTCAAAGCTGTCAGTCTGTCGTCACTGATTTTAGCGGTAGTTGTTTATTGGTACAGCAATCACGAAGCCGTCGTTCCTCGATCGATCATTTTCAATTATTGGTGGCTCAGCATGATCGTCATTGGCGGCTTGCGCCTGTGCATGCGCCAATATTTCATGGGGGACTGGTTCACGGCTGCTCAACATGTTCCTTTTACGAGTCGTGAAGACGGATTGACCAAAGTCGCGATATATGGAGCCGGCGTGGCTGGTAATCAACTCGTTGCGGCTTTACGAATGGGAAAGGTGATGCGTCCCGTAGCCTTCATTGATGATGATTCGGGGATTTCTGATCGATCAATTTCCGGGTTACAGGTCTATAAACCCAAACACATTCAACAAATGATTGATGTCACCGGCGCGCAAGAGATCCTATTGGCGCTACCATCCTCCACCCGGGCGCGACGCAGGGAGATTTTGAATCATCTCGAGGGCTTTCCGCTGCATGTGCGGAGCGTTCCTAATTTCACTGATCTTGCGAGTGGTCGGGTCAAGGTTGAAGATATTCAGGAAGTGGATATCGCAGACTTGCTCGGACGAGATGCTGTACCAGCCCACTCCGATTTATTGGCGCACTGCATTAAAGGCAAGATCGTGATGGTAACCGGGGCGGGAGGTTCCATCGGCTCAGAATTGTGTCGGCAGATTTTTTCGTTGGCTCCCACTACTCTTTTGTTGTTTGAACATAGTGAATTTAACCTCTACTGCATCCTGTCTGAGTTGGAGCAAAGGGCCCGTCGTGAAGCTGTCTCTGTGCGATTACTGCCGATGCTTGGGTCGATCCGTCATCAGGACAAGTTGCTGGACGTGATGAAAACCTGGAAGGTCGATACGGTCTACCATGCCGCAGCTTACAAACACGTACCGATGGTCGAGCACAACATTGCTGAAGGTGTGTTGAACAATGTCATTGGCACACTCAACACGGCTCAAGCCGCATTGCAGTCCGGAGTGTCGAACTTCGTCCTCATTTCCACAGACAAAGCGGTGCGCCCGACCAACGTCATGGGAAGTACCAAGCGTTTGGCAGAACTCACCCTTCAGGCACTGAGCCGTGAAATCGCTCCGGTTCTGTTCGGTGATAAAGCCAACGTTTCTCGAGTCAACAAAACCCGCTTCACTATGGTTCGTTTCGGCAATGTGCTTGGATCCTCAGGGTCGGTAATCCCGTTGTTTCACAGTCAGATAAAGGCCGGTGGGCCGCTGACGGTCACACACCCGAAAATTACCCGCTACTTCATGACCATTCCTGAGGCGGCGCAACTGGTGATTCAGGCGGGTTCGATGGGGCAGGGCGGTGACGTATTCGTACTGGATATGGGCGAACCGGTGAAAATCGTCGAACTCGCCGAGAAAATGATTCACCTTTCCGGTTTAAGCATTCGTTCGGAGCGCAATCCGCAAGGCGATATTTCCATCGAGTTCACGGGGTTGCGCCCAGGTGAAAAACTCTTCGAGGAACTGTTGATCGGGGATAACGTCTCCGCTACATCGCACCCGATGATCATGACAGCCAGCGAAGATCATCTGCCATGGGATGTATTGAAAGGCAGGTTGAGCGAACTACTCAATGCCGTGGAGAAGGACGATTATTCCCGAGTACGTCAATTGCTGCGCGAAACCGTCAGCGGCTACACCCCCGACGGCGAGATCGTCGACTGGATCTACCAGCAACGCCGCCTCGAGCCCTGATTGTTTCACATCCAGTAACGTACACACTTTTGACTTGTGCCCTCCATGGCCTAGGGTTGAAGAGCAGCTTGGGAAAAGCTGCTTCTCAATTCGATGTCATGGAGCTTCAACTATGCGTACCGGTTACTTCTATTCTTTGATTTTTGCTCTGTTTACCAGCGTCTCGATCGCCGCAGTTGCCGCGCCTGTGACGCTCACAGAGTCTCTAAATACGCCTCGCTCAATTGAAGTGACAGCAGTGCCAGAGCATCCAAAACTCGATCTCAATGACGCGGATGCGGCGACATTGCAGAAGGAGCTTTCCGGTGTCGGAGAAGCCAAGGCTAAAGCGATTGTTGCGTATCGTGAAACAAATGGCCCGTTTGCATCGATTGATGAGTTGCTCGAGGTGAAAGGCATCGGCAAGGCGATCCTTGATCGCAACCGTGAAAAGCTGGAAGTGAACTAAGCTGATTGTTCAACGCCAAGGGGCCGGTCATTGACCGGCCTTTCTGTTTTCTGGCGGGCAGATCCAGCATGGGATTTCGCGAGCGTTCGTCGGACAGCTAAAAATTACGGCTATCATAATGCGTTTAAATTATGCCTATAATAATTTCGCGATCAATGATCGAAACCTATTTTCCCTTTATGAATTTCAGGAGCATCGTCATGAATGCTGTCAAGCCCCAGGGTACCGCTCTCGTCACCGGCGCATCATCCGGCATTGGTGCAATTTACGCAGAAAGGTTGGCTACCCGCGGGTTCGATTTGCTGCTGGTGGCGCGTGACAAGGAGCGTCTGGAAACCACCGCGAGCCATTTACGCGAGGCCCACGGCATTCAGGTTGAAGTGCTCAAAGCGGATCTGACGCAAAAGGATGATGTGCTCAAACTTGAGCAGCGCCTGCGCAGCGACTCAAGCATCAGCCTGTTGGTGAACAATGCCGGGGTTGCCGCTGATGGTCTCTTGGCCAATGCCGATATGGATAAGCTCGAGCGTCTGATTCAGCTTAACGTCACCACGGTGACTCGTTTGGCTTCGGCTGCGGCAGCGAGTTTTGCCAAAGCCGGACGCGGCACGATTATTAATATCGCCTCGGTAGTGGCGCTGTTCCCCGAGCGTTTCAACGCCACGTACAGTGCGAGCAAGGCTTATGTGTTGAGCCTGACTCAATCGCTGCATGCTGAACTCGACGGCACTGGCGTCAAGATTCAAGCCGTGCTGCCTGGCGTGACCCGTACCGAAATCTGGGAACGTTCCGGCATCGATGCCAGCGGCATTCCTGCAGAAATGGTCATGGACGCGGGCGAGATGGTCGATGCTGCGTTGGCGGGCCTGGATCAGGGCGAGTTAATCACCATTCCATCCTTGCCTGATGCGGGCGAGTGGCAAGCGTTTGTTGCGGCCCGGCATGTCATGGCGCCGAACCTGTCCCGCAGTGCTGCGGCCAGTCGTTATAAGTAAGTCCCTTGCAAGTTGGTCAGAGGAAAGCGCGGTATGAATCAGCGTCGAATTGTAGTTACCGGGATGGGTCTGGTTTCGCCTTTGGGCAGTGATGTCGAAGTCGTTTGGCAGCGGTTACTGGGCGCGCGATCTGGTTTGCGCACTCTACCGGAAGCGGTGAGCGCTGATTTGCCCACCCGCGTCGGCGGCATAGTGCCAACGCTGGCGGAGGACGCCGAAGGCGGTTTCGATCCCGATCGCGCCACGCCACCGAAAGAACAGAAGAAAATGGATCGCTTCATTCTGTTCGCCATGGAGGCGGCGCGGCAGGCATTGGAGCAGGCAGGATGGCATCCGACCGACGCTGCGGATCAGGAACGCACGGCGACGATCATCGGCTCCGGCGTAGGTGGTTTCGGTGCGATCGCCGATGCAGTGCGCACCACGGACAGCCGTGGCCCACGACGTTTGTCGCCGTTCACCATTCCGTCATTTCTGGTGAATCTGGCGGCGGGTCATGTGTCGATCCAGCATGGTTTGAAAGGCCCCTTGGGTGCACCGGTAACGGCATGTGCCGCTGGCGTTCAGGCAATCGGCGATGCGGCCAGATTGATTCGAGTCGGCGAAGCGGACATTGCTGTGTGCGGCGGGGCGGAGGCGGCGATTGATCGGGTCAGCCTCGCTGGTTTTGCGGCAGCCCGAGCCCTGTCCAGCGGCTACAACGACACGCCGGAACGTGCCTCGCGTCCATTCGACAGTGGTCGTGACGGTTTTGTGATGGGCGAGGGCGCTGGGTTGCTGGTCATTGAGTCACTGGAGCATGCGCTTGCGCGCGGGGCAAAACCGCTGGCCGAATTGGTCGGTTACGGTACCAGCGCTGATGCGTATCACCTGACTGCCGGGCCTGAAGACGGCAGCGGTGCGCGACGGGCGATGGAACTGGCACTGGCTCAGGCCGGCATTAAAGCCGCTGAGGTGCAGCATCTCAACGCCCACGCCACTTCAACGCCGGTCGGGGATCTGGGCGAGTTGGCGGCGATCAAAAGTGTGTTCGGTACAGAAAACAAAATCGCCGTGACTTCGACCAAATCGTCCACCGGACATTTGCTCGGCGCTGCGGGTGGGCTGGAGGCGATCTTCACGCTGTTGGCGATTCGTGATCAGGTGGTGCCGCCGACGCTCAATTTTGAAAATCCGGATCCTGCGAGCGAAGGCGTGGACATCGTGCACGGCAAGGCGCGTTCGATGCCAATCGAATATGCGCTGTCCAACGGCTTCGGCTTCGGTGGGGTCAATGCCAGCGTGTTGTTCAAACGCTGGAAAGACTAGTCCTGCTGATTTTTCAGATGCGCGCGCGTAACGCCGAGAATGCGCTGGGCCAGCTCAGGATCTTCGACGCTACGCGCAAGTACCAATGCTCCCAACAGAGTGGCCATGATCACGATGCTGCGATCAGCGGCACTCTCGCCACCGAGGGTGTTCTGCACTTGCTCGAGTCGCGCATTAAGCACAGCGTCGGTGGTCGGGCTTGGTTGTCCGCGCAAACCGAGCTCCGAAGACATGGTCGGTAACGGGCAACCTTCATGGGGCGAGGTGTAGTGCCATTCGGACAGGTAACTGTCGATGAAGGCTTCCAGAGGTTGCTCTTCAGAAAACAACATCGCGCAGTGCGCATCGAGCTGAGCGCCGGCTTCTTGCAGGGCCTTCTCCACCAATTCGTCCTTGGATTTGAAGTGCGAGTAGAAGCCACCGTGGGTCAACCCCAGTGCCTTCATCAAGGGTTGCAAGCCTGTGGCGCCGATTCCGTCCTTGCGAAATCGTGCCGAGGCCTCCTTGATGATGCGCTGATGGGTCTGGGCTTTATGGTCCTGCGAGTAACGCATCTGAAACTCTCTCCGCAACAATGCCCCCATCTTAACCACACAAAATTAAATGGTGACTGTACTTCTACTTCTAAAAAGCATGCAGATAAGTCCAAAGCGTATAAAAAACACAAACCCCGCCGATTGGGCGGGGTCTGGTTCAGCGGTCTTGCGCTTCTTTGGCGTCCGCTTCGGCGTTGCGTGCAGCCACGCGTTTGCGTTCTTCATCAGTCAGTTCGACCTTGTTGGCGGTGTCTCGCAACATCATCAAACCGCCAACGATCGAGCCGATTGCAACGACCAGAATCAACCAGGCATACCAGGGCATAACGGCTCTCCTTAATGGCAGATCGATCGACGAGGATTTCGCCGTGCGACGCTGCTTACCACTTTTGAGCGAAGCGACTTCGCGGTGGTTCCATTCTAGGCCTGATATCCCCGCAGCACCTTAATTCCCTGTAGGAGCTGCCGAAGGCTGCGATCTGTTGATCTTGTGTTTTTAACAAGCAAAGTCAAAAGATCGCAGCGTGCCGCAGCTCCTACAGGGGACTTATTGGCCCGTGAGCATGGCGTCGGCCGGCGCATTGGCGCGCAACTGGCCGGTGAGCAGGAAGTAGCCGAAGCCCACGGCCATGAAGCCGAGGAAAATCAGCCCGATCAACGCGTTGAACCACGCCATCGCCACCAGGCACACCACCGCCAAAACCAGCGCGATCATCGGGATCAGCGGATAGCACGGCGCGCGGAAAGTACGCTCCAGGTTCGGCTCCGATTTGCGCAGTTTGAACAGGCTGAGCATGCTCATGATGTACATCACGATCGCGCCGAATACGGCCATGGTGATCATCGCGGCGGTGAGGGTCATGCCGCCGAGGTTGATCAGGCCGTCGCTGTAGATGGCGGCGATGCCGATGATGCCGCCGACAATGATCGCGCGGTGCGGCGTCTGGAAGCGGGAGAGTTTTGCCAGCGAAGCGGGCAGGTAGCCGGCGCGGGCGAGTGCGAAGAACTGCCGCGAGTAGCCGAGGATGATCCCGTGGAAACTCGCCACCAACCCGAACAGGCCGATCCAGACCAACATGTGCAGCCAGCCCGAATTGTCGCCGACCACGGTTTTCATGGCTTGCGGCAGTGGATCGTTGATGTTGGCCAAGGTGCGCCAGTCACCGACGCCGCCGGCAAAGAACATCACGCCCATCGCCAATAAAACCAGAGTGAGAATGCCGCTGATATAGGCCTTGGGAATCGTGCGTTTCGGATCCTTGGCTTCTTCGGCGGCCATCGCCGCGCCTTCGATGGCGAGGAAAAACCAGATCGCAAAGGGAATCGCCGCGAACATCCCGGCAATCGCGGGTGCGCCGAATACATCGGAACCCGCCCAGCCATTCAGAGCGAAATTGCTGAAGCTGAAGGCCGGCGCGACCACGCCCATGAATACGAGCAACTCGGCGACGGCCAGCACGCAGACAATCAATTCAAACGTCGCCGCCAGTTTCACCCCGAGAATGTTCAAGCCCATAAAGACGATATACGCGCCGACCGCTGCGTGTTTCGGATCAAGTGCCGGAAACTGCACATTCAAATAAGCGCCGATGGCCAGCGCAATCGCCGGTGGCGCGAAGACGAATTCGATCAGCGTCGCCAACCCTGCGATCAGCCCACCTTTCTCACCGAAGGCTCGACGGCTGTAGGCAAACGGCCCGCCAGCATGGGGAATCGCGGTGGTCAGTTCGGTGAAGCTGAAGATAAAGCAGGTGTACATGGTCGCGACCATGAACGAAGTCACCAGAAAACCCAGCGTGCCAGCGACGCCCCAGCCGTAACTCCAGCCGAAATATTCCCCGGAAATCACCAGGCCGACGGCGATGCCCCACAGGTGCAACGTGCCCAGCGTGGGTTTGAGTTGTGTGTTCATGCGCTTGCTCCCTGAACGGTTTGGAAAGCTCGGGGGAGGGCGCGTGCAGTGGGCGTGCCATTGCGGTGAAACAAGTCGTAATAAGTTGAATGGGGTCGTATCGGGGATGGTTGCAGTGGGATAGCTGCATTTTGTGCGCCAGTTGAGTGCGATGTTGGCGGTTATGCCGTCTTCGCGAGCAGGCTCGCTCCCACAGGAGAATGCATTGTTAGGGCGAGCGCATTTCAAAATGTGGGAGCGAGCTTGCTCGCGAAGAGGCCTGGTCTGACGACGCAAATGCCTGCTGTAACGCCCGCATAAAACCACTCTTTACGCTTTCTTTATGCCCAGCCAACCCCCTCGGTCTCGTTCCTTTACAGCCTCCTTTCCGACAATCACCCCACACGCGGCAATACGCCGTAACACGGAGATCTTCCATGAGCGTTCTGGACGGGGTGTCACTGCTACTGGCAGTGGGGCTGTTCATTTATCTGTTGGTTGCGCTGTTGCGCGCGGATCGGAACTAGGAGCGGCTATGCACAGTTATGACTATTGGCTGATCCTCGCGTTTTTTGCGTTGGTCTTGCTGCCGGCGCCGTTCCTCGGGCGCTTCTACTACAAAGTGATGGAAGGTCAGCGCACCTGGCTGACGCCGATTCTTGGCCCGGTCGAGCGCGGTTGCTATCGCATCTCCGGTGTCGATCCCGAGGCTGAACAGAGCTGGCAGAAGTACACGCTGGCGCTGCTCGCGTTCAACCTCGCCGGTTTCCTGTTGCTGTTCGCGATTTTGTTGTTTCAGGATTACTTGCCGCTGAATCCGCAGAACCTGCCGGGCCAGGAATGGACGCAGGCGTTCAACACCGCGATCAGTTTCATGACCAACACCAACTGGCAGTCCTACAGCGGCGAAGCGACCCTCAGCTACCTGAGCCAGATGGTCGGCCTGACCGTGCAGAACTTCGTCAGCGCCGCCACCGGCCTCGCCGTACTGGTCGCGCTGTGCCGTGGCATTGGCCGTAAATCGACGAAAACCCTCGGCAACTTCTGGGTCGACATGACCCGCGCCACACTCTACGGCTTGCTGCCGCTGTGCCTGCTGCTGGCGCTGTATCTTGTCTGGCAAGGCGTGCCGCAAACCTTCGCGCAGTATGTGCATGCGGTAACGATGCAGGGCGTTGATCAAGTGATCCCGCTCGGCCCTGCGGCCAGCCAGATTGCGATCAAGCAACTGGGCACCAACGGTGGCGGCTTCTTCGGCGTCAACTCGGCACACCCGTTCGAGAACCCGACCGCGTGGAGCAACCTGTTCGAAGTCACCTCGATCATTCTGATCCCGGTGGCGCTGGTGTTCACCTTCGGTCATTACGTCAAAGACCTGCGTCAGAGCCGCGCGATCATCGCCTGCATGCTGGCGCTGTTCCTGATCGGCGGCGCGACCTCGTTGTGGGCCGAGTACCAACCGAACCCGACCCTGAACAACGCCGCCGTCGAACAGACCGCGCCGCTGGAAGGCAAGGAAGCGCGCTTCGGCACCACCGCCACCGTGCTTTGGTCGGTGACCACCACGGCCGCGTCGAACGGTTCGGTCAACGGCATGCACGACAGCCTCAACCCGCTCAGCGGCATGGTCGCGCTGGTCAACATGATGGTCGGCGAAGTGATCTTCGGCGGCGTCGGTGCCGGGCTTTACGGCATGTTGCTCAACGTGCTGATCGCGGTGTTTCTCGCCGGTTTGATGATCGGCCGAACCCCGGAATATCTCGGCAAAAAACTCCAGGCGCGGGAAGTGCAATTGCTCGTGGTGACCTTGCTGGTGATGCCGGTCGGCGTGCTGGTGCTCGGTGCGATTGCCGCAGCGGTGCCCAGTGCTGCGGCGACCATCAGCAACCCCGGCCCGCACGGTTTCAGCCAGTTGCTCTACGCCTACACCTCGGCGAGTGCCAACAACGGTTCGGCGTTCGGTGGCCTCAGCGCGAACACGCCGTTCCACAACTTGATGTTGGGTCTGGGCATGTTGATCGGCCGTTTCGGTTACATCCTCCCGGTTCTGGCCTTGGCCGGCAGTCTGGCGATGAAGAAAACCGCACCGATCGGCCAGAACAGCTTCCCGACCCACGGCCCGCTGTTCGTGACCCTGTTGACCGTGACCATTTTGCTGGTGGGCGGCCTGACCTTCCTGCCAACCCTGGCGCTCGGCCCAATCGCCGAACACCTGAGCATGGGCTTCTGAGGACTGAATGATGAATATGCCCGCAATCAAACCCGCTGTCGTCAAGGCACCGGAGCAAGCGAAAACCGCGATCTCGGCCCTGTGGCGTCCGGCGCTGGTGCAAGCTTTCGTCAAACTCGACCCTCGGCAGTTGAAGCGTTCGCCGGTGATGCTGGTGGTCGAACTGACCGCGATTTTCACCACCGTGCTGTGCTTCATTCCCGATGCCGATGTGCCGACCTTTGTCGCTGCACAAATCGCCTTGTGGCTGTGGTTCACCGTGCTGTTCGCCAACTTCGCCGAGGCCTTGGCCGAAGGTCGCGGCAAGGCCCGCGCCGACAGTCTCAAGGCTGGCAGCGAAGGCCTCAGCGCTCGACGCAAACAAGCCAATGGCAGCTTTCAGGTCGTGCCTGCGGCAAGTCTGCGCAAGGGCGATGTGGTGCGCGTCGAAGCCGGGGAAATGATCCCCGGTGACGGCGAAGTCATCGAAGGCATCGCGGCGGTCAACGAAGCGGCGATCACCGGTGAATCCGCGCCAGTGATTCGCGAGTCCGGCGGCGACCGTTCGGCCGTCACCGGCAACACCCGACTGGTGTCCGACTGGTTGCTGGTGAAGATCACCGTCAACCCGGGCGAGTCGACCCTCGATCGCATGATCGCCCTGGTCGAAGGCGCCAAACGCCAGAAAACCCCGAACGAAGTGGCGCTGGATATTCTGCTGATCGGCCTGACGTTGATATTCCTGTTGGTGGTCGTGACCCTGCAACCGTTCGCCCATTTTGCCAACGGCAGTTTGCCGCTGGTGTTCCTGGTCGCGCTGCTGGTCACTCTGATTCCGACCACCATTGGCGGTCTGCTGTCGGCCATCGGTATTGCCGGGATGGATCGTCTGGTGCGCCTCAACGTCATTGCCAAGTCTGGCCGCGCGGTGGAAGCGGCGGGCGACGTGCACGTGCTGCTGCTCGACAAGACCGGCACCATCACTTTCGGTAACCGTCGCTGCAGCGCGGTGTATGCCGCGCCGGGTGTGAATGGTCGTGAGTTGGCCGAGGGCGCGTTGTTTGCTTCGCTGGCCGACGACACCGCTGAAGGCAAGTCGATCGTCGAATACCTGCGCGGTCTGCATCCGCAAGCTGAACCGGCGCCGGAAACGCTGACGGGCGTGCCGTTCAGCGCCGAGACTCGTTTATCCGGCGTCGACTATCAGGGCCGTGTGTATCGCAAAGGCGCGGTGGATTCGCTGCTGAGTTTCCTCGGCCAGAAACGCTCGGATCTGGCCCCGGCGCTGTCGCGGGAAATCGACAAGATCGCCCAGAGTGGCGGCACGCCGTTGCTGGTCTGTGCCGACGGCAAATTGCTCGGCGCGATCCACCTCAAGGACGTGGTCAAACCGGGCATCCGCGAGCGTTTTGCTGAACTGCGCAAACTGGGGATTCGTACGGTGATGGTCACCGGCGACAACCCGCTCACCGCTGCTGCGATTGCCGCTGAAGCGGGCGTCGATGACGTCCTCGCTGAGGCCACGCCGGAGAAAAAACTCGCGCGTATTCGTCACGAGCAAAACGACGGTCGTCTGGTTGCGATGTGCGGCGACGGCGCCAATGATGCTCCGGCGCTGGCCCAGGCTGACGTTGGTATGGCGATGAACGACGGCACACAAGCGGCGCGTGAAGCGGCGAACATGGTCGATCTCGACAGCGACCCGACCAAGCTGCTCGACGTGGTGCAGATCGGCAAGGAATTGCTGGTGACCCGTGGTGCGCTGACGACCTTTTCCATCGCCAACGACGTGGCCAAATACTTCGCCATTCTGCCAGCGCTGTTTGCCTCGATTTATCCGCAACTGGGGGTGCTGAACATCATGCAGTTGACCAGCCCGCAGAGCGCGATTCTCTCGGCGATTGTGTTTAACGCATTGATCATCGTTGTGCTGATTCCGCTGGCATTGCGCGGTGTGCGCGTGCAGGCAGCGAGTGCGGCGGCGTTGTTGCGGCGCAATCTGTTGATCTATGGATTGGGCGGGATTCTGGTGCCGTTTGTGGGGATCAAGGCGATCGACATGCTGCTCACGGCCTTGCATTTGGTTTGAGGCTGGAAGAGCCCCTCACCCTAGCCCTCTCCCGGGGGGAGAGGGGACTGACCGAGGTGTTTGTGAGAGCTGCACCGACCTGAGCTATCGAGTCGAACTCAGGTTTTGAAAAGCACAGCGATCGGCTCCCTCACCCTAGCCCTCTCCCGGAGGGAGAGGGGACTGATTGAGGGTGTTATTGAGAGCTGCACCGACCTGAGCTATCGAGTCGAACTCAGGTTTTGAAAAGCATAGAGATCGGCTCCCTTTCCCCTCGCCCCCTTGGGGGAGAGGGCTGGGGTGAGGGGGAAGCGATCCCCCTGACACCCCACAAAAAGTTTGCCCAACGAATTCGAGGATTTTGAAATGTCCACAATGATACGTCCCGCCCTCAGCCTGCTGGTGCTGATGACCCTGGTCACCGGCGTCGCTTACCCGCTGGTGGTCACCGGCATCGCCCAGGTCGCTTTCCCCGAGCAAGCCAACGGCAGCCTCGTCCACGATGCCACCGGCAAAGTCCGCGGCTCATCCCTGATCGCTCAGGATTTCGTCGGCGACGCCTGGTTCCATCCACGTCCTTCCGCCGGCGCTTTCGCCACCGTGTCCAGCAGCGCCAGCAACCTCGCGCCGAGCAACCCGGCACTCGCCACGCGGGTGATCGACGACGCCAACAAATTGCAGGTGCCAGGCCAGGGCCCGGTGCCGTTGGCGCTATTGACCACCTCCGGCAGCGGCCTCGATCCGCACTTGCCACCGGCGGCAATTGCCTATCAACTGGCGCGAGTCGCGGCAGCGCGCAATCTGCCGGTCGCGACCTTGCAGCAACTGCTCGATGCGCACATCGAACAGCCGCTGGTGGGGCCGCCGGTGGTCAATGTGCTGGAGCTGAACATGGCACTGGAAAACCTGTAGAAGATGATCGTTCCCACGCTCTGCGTGGGAATGCATCAATGGACGCTCCGCGTCCGCTTTGGTGGGACGCAGAGCGTCCCGGGCTGCATTCCCACGCAGAGCGTGGGAACGATCATCAGGAAGAGAGAGCATCAAGCATGAGCGACTCCGGCCGCGCCGACGCACTGTTAGCAGACCTGCCCCGCGATGGCCGGGGCCGGCTCAAGGTTTTCCTCGGCGCCGCCCCCGGTGTCGGCAAAACCTACGCCATGCTTCAGGCCGCGCACACGCAACTCCGTCAGGGCGTAAAAGTCCTCGCCGGCGTCGTCGAAACCCATGGCCGTGCCGAAACCGAAGCGCTCCTTGGCGGCTTGCCGCAGCAACCGCTGCTGCGCTCGGAATACCGTGGCGTGATGCTCGAAGAAATGGATCTCGACGGCATCCTCGCGGCCAAACCGAAACTGGTGCTGGTCGATGAACTGGCCCACAGCAACGCCCCCGGCAGTCGCCACGACAAACGCTGGCAAGACATTCAGGAACTGCTCGCCGCCGGCATCGACGTGTTCACCACGGTCAACGTCCAGCACCTCGAAAGTCTTAACGATCAGGTACGCGGCATCACCGGTGTGCAGGTGCGCGAAACCCTGCCGGACTGGGTGCTGCAAGAGGCTTACGAACTGCTGCTGATCGACCTGCCGCCACGCGAATTGCTCGAGCGTCTGCGCGAAGGCAAGGTCTATGTGCCGGAGCAGGCGCGCGCGGCGATCGATGCGTTTTTCACCCAGACCAACCTCACTGCATTGCGCGAACTGGCGATGCAAACCGCCGCCGCGCAAGTCGATAACGATCTTGCGCAAGGTTATCGCCAACTCGGTCAAGCCGCGCCGGCGGTGCGTGGCAGATTGTTGGTCGGAGTCGATGGCGACGCGCAGGCCGAACGCCTTGTGCGCCACGCCAGCCGCGTCGCGCAGCGTCGACATTTGCCATGGAGTCTGGTGCACGTCGACAACGGCAGCGTGCGCGACGAACAATCGCGGCTGCGTCTGCAAAGCGCTCAGCAATTGGCCGAACGCCTCGGCGGTGAAGTGGTTTTATTGCGCGCCGGTGAGGTGGCGAAAACCCTGATTCAGCACGCCGCTGAACGTCGGGCGAGTCTGGTGCTGGTCGGCCAGTCGCGACCGCGTTTGCGTCGTCGACTGTTCGGTGGCGGTCTCGCAGCGCGTTTGCTGCGCCAGGCCCACGGTCTGGAAATCAACGTCCTCGACAGCGATCACCAACAGCATCAACCGCGTCAGCGCAACCCGCTGACGCTGGTGTGGTTCGATTACGCGCTGGCGCTGGTCGCGACGGTGTTGGCCAGCGCCTTGGCATGGGCGGTGTCGAGTGTGTTGCCGCTGCCGAACATCTCGCTGGTGTTCCTCGCGGCGGTGTTGCTGGTGGCGGTGCGCAGCAGCCTCGGCCCGGCGTTGGCCTGTGCAGCGCTGTCGTTTCTTACTTACGATTTTCTGTTCATTCCGCCGAATTTTTCCTTCAGCATCCAGCGCGAAGAAGACGTGCTGACTCTGTTGTTTTTCCTCTTGATGGCGGCGCTCACCGGCAACCTTGCGGCGCGTCAGCGTCGACAATTGCAGGCGTTGCGCGACACCCAGGAAGAGACCACCGAACTGCTCGATCTGTCGCGCAAACTCACCGCCGCCACCGATCGCCAAGCCGTGGTCAGTGCCGCTGCGCAACACCTCAACGGCTGGAGCGATCTGCAACTGTGCCTGCTCAATCGCGACGGTCAGGGCGGCTGGAAAGTCGAGACCGGCGGGCCGCTGCAATTCACCGAAGCCGAACGCGCCGCCGCCGATTGGGCCTGGCAACACGATCAACCGGCGGGCATGGGCACCGGCACGTTGCCGTTCGGGCGTTGGTGGTGGTGGCCGTTGTCGGTCGAGGATGGGCCGCTGGCGCTGCTCGGTGTTTGCGCCAAAGAAGGCCAGACCTTGAGCGGTCAGCGCCGACGTCTGCTGACAGCATTGAGCCAGCCGCTGGCGCAGGCACTGGCCCGGGCGCAACTGGCCGACGATCTCGAAGCCGCACGCCTGCATGGCGAAACCGAGCAATTGCGCAGTGCGCTGCTGGCCTCGGTTTCGCACGATTTGCGCACACCGTTGACCGCCATGCGCGGCAGCATCGACAGCCTGTTGGCGCTCGGCGAAGCGATCCCGTTGGAGGATCGCCGCGAGCTGCTCGAAGGCACGCGCGACGAAGCCGAGCGTCTTGATCGCTACATCCAGAATCTGCTCGACATGACCCGCCTCGGCCACGGCGCGTTGAAGCTGGCGCGGGACTGGGTGTCACCGGCGGACATCGTCGGCAGTTCGCTCAATCGTCTGCGCGCGGTGCTGGCGCCGTTGCAGGTCAGCACCGAGGTGCCGGCCGAGTTGCCGTTGCTGTTCGTGCATGCAGCGCTGATCGAGCAGGCGTTGGTCAACGTGATGGAAAACGCCGCACGGTTTTCGCCAAATCACGGTCGTCTGCAATTACGCGCCGGCGCCGATGACAGCGAGATTTTCTTCTCGGTCAGTGACGAAGGCCCGGGGATTCCCGAAGACGAGCGGGCGAAGATTTTCGATATGTTCTACACCGCCGCACGCGGTGATCGCGGCGGGCAGGGCACCGGTCTTGGCCTGGCAATCTGTCAGGGCATGGTCGGTGCACATGGCGGACGCATCACCGTCGCTGACGGCATCGAAGGTCGCGGCACCTGCATCACCCTGCACCTGCCGTTGCAGGCGCAACCGGGGATGGACAATGAAGCCTGATGTCGACTGCGCTACTCTCTTGCCCATCTTTTGTGATGATGTGAATTCATGAGCCAGACCGCGACCATTTTGGTCATCGACGACGAACCGCAGATCCGCAAATTCCTGCGCATCAGCCTCGCCTCACAAGGCTACAAAGTGCTCGAGGCTGGCACTGGCGCCGAGGGCCTGGCGCAAGCGGCGCTGAATAAACCGGACTTGCTGGTGCTCGACCTCGGCCTGCCGGACATGGACGGCCAGCAAGTGCTCCGTGAGTTTCGCGAATGGGCCACGGCGCCGGTATTGGTGCTGTCGGTGCGTGCCAGCGAAGGGCAGAAAGTCGAGGCACTGGATGGCGGCGCCAACGACTACGTGACCAAGCCGTTCGGTATTCAGGAATTTCTCGCGCGGGTGCGGGCGTTGTTGCGTCAGGCGCCGGCGGGGGAGGCGCAACAAGCAGCGCTGAGTTTTGGCCCGCTGACCGTGGATCTGGCCTATCGGCGGGTGCTGCTCGACGGCGTCGAAGTGGCGCTGACCCGTAAGGAATACGCAGTGTTGGCGCAACTGGCGCGGCATCCGGGAAGGGTGATCACCCAGCAGCAATTGCTCAAGGATATCTGGGGGCCGACGCACACCGAGGACAGTCATTATTTGCGGATAGTGGTGGGGCATTTGCGGCAGAAACTGGCGGATGATCCGACGCGGCCACGGTTTATTGTGACGGAGGCGGGGGTTGGGTATCGGCTTATGGAGTTTGTGGGATAGCTAAAAGATCGCAGCCTTCGGCAGCTCCTACATTGCAATGCGTCCTCCTGTAGGAGCTGCCGAAGGCTGCGATCTTTTGATCTTTACTGCTGTTGCTCACTCTCATACCGATCCATCGTATCCCGCGCAATCTCCCGCCCCAGCGCGATCAATTCCGGCGCTTTGTAAAACTCGAAAAACCGGCAAACCCGCTTCGGTACGTTGATCAAAATATCCGGCGGATACCCGGCAATCTTGTACTGCGCCAGCGAGGTCTGCATCACCTCGAAACTCTGGTTGATCAGATCCAGCAATGACGCCGGTCCAACGTTATCGATGATGAATGAACCCGTCGCCGATTTCGGTGCGCCTTCACGCTCAGGCGCGGCGGCCGGTTGCTGATTGTCGGGGTCGGCGCCTTCCAGCCACGGATTGATATCCGCCGCTTCCGCACGCAACGCTTCCTGTTCCAGCTTCAACAACTGTTCAGCCTGGGTGCGGCGAAACGGCATCTTCGAGCCCAACGAACTGATCAAACTGTCGAAACGCGAACGAAACGCCGGCGGACGCTGGATCACCGGCAGTTTGTAATGCCGCTGGTTGGTCGAGTTGAGATTGACCGCGATGATCAAATCACAGTGGCTGGACACCACCGGCACGATCGGCAGCGGATTGAGAATGCCGCCATCGACCAGCATGCGGTTGCCTTGCATCACCGGGGTGAACAGGCTGGGAATCGCCGCCGAAGCGCGCATGGCCTGGTGCAGACAGCCTTCCTGAAACCAGATTTCCTGTTGATTGGTGAGGTCGGCGGCGACAGCGGTGTAGGGGATGCGCAGGTCTTCGATATTGATCTCGCCGACGATTTTGCGGATCTGCCCGAAGACCTTTTCACCGCGAATTGCGCCGAGGCGGAAACTCACGTCGACCAGTCGCAGCACATCTAGGTAATCAAGACTTTCGATCCAGTTGCGGTATTCATCAAGTTTGCCGGCAGCGTAGATTCCCCCAACCACCGCGCCCATCGAACAACCGGCAATGCAGGCGATTTCGTAACCGCGTTTTTCGATTTCTTCAATGACTCCGATATGGGCATAGCCCCGGGCGCCACCGGAGCCCAGTACCAGCGCGACACGCTTTTTCATCCAGCTTCCTCCCGACAAGGTTGCACAATGCACCCATCGGGCAAGCGGCTCAATCGCCGAGGTCGCTCAGCGGCGCAGTCGCGTCGTTTTTTCGATACTTCATGGCCGCGCGGGGCTATCCTTTTCGCCACCGCAGAATCACGGCCGCACAAGGCACTTTTTCGCCGCCGAACCGTCTTACCTGCACGACTGTTGACCTATTTTTGAGGTGTAAGTGATGAAAGCCTGGATCTGTGTGCCCTTGATCGCCCTGGCATTGGCCGGTTGCGCCGGCAAGACTGCGTACCGCGACAGTTGCGGCAGCCAGCTCGACACGGCGTGGCATGAACTGGATCTGGCCAAGGCCGAAGGCTTTGCCGGCACCGTCAGTTATTCCAAAGCGTTGTCGTTGCTGACAGCGGCCAAAACCCAGCAGCAATTCGAAGGTTTCGAAGGTTGCGCGAGCAAGGCCGAGAAGGCGCGTTTCTACATTCGCGAATCCCGCGCCGGCCGTTAAGCGGCTGACCTGAAGCAAGGATGCTGCGCTGACGAGGCGCCAGACTCCTCCCCAAGACGTTCTGAAGGAACAAGTGATGTCTGCGTTGGTTGATCGGTTGGTGGCTCATATCCTGAGCATTGAAGTGCGATTGCTCAGTTGCCAGGCGCGGCTGACGGCGCGTACTGATCCTGAGGCGCTGCATGATCTGCGCACTACGGTGCGCCGCTTGCGCAGTCTGTTGCGGCCATTGCGCGGCTTGCCCGGGGTTGAGCAACTGGAAGACGCGGCCTCGGCAGTCGGTCAATTGACCACGCCGTGGCGCGATCGTGAAGTGCTCGCGGCTTACTTGCTCGAACACGATCAACCCGAGGCGGCGCAACGGCGCATGGCGCAGATGGCGGAGGCGTATCCGGCACTGGCGGCGAGTGCCGAGGTGGCCTCGCTGCTGATGATTCTCGACGCTTTTCCACGGTTTATTCGTGCGTCTCAGCGTCAGGGCTTGCTCAAAGGTCTGGCTAAACGCATCGAAAAACGCCTCGGCAAACAATGGAAGAATCTCGATCAGGCGCTGCATGATCCGGCGCATGATCGCCATCGTCTGCGTCTGTTGATCAAGCGTGTGCGTTACGGCATCGAGGCGTATCCAGAACTGGATCGCCTGCCGGAAGCGGCGCTGCCACGCTTGAAGTCTGCGCAAGGGGCTCTGGGCGATTGGCACGATTGCTGGCAGTGGCTGGCGAAATCTGAACTGGAAACCGATCTGCAACCGTGTGTCGCCACCTGGCAGGCAGGTTTGATCCAAGCCGAGACCAAGGCCGATCGTGTGCTCGAAAAACTCAGCCGCACCTGCTTCAAATCCTGAACACACCGCGTCACCCCCTGTAGGAGCTGCCGCAGGCTGCGATCTTTTGATCTTGATTTTTCAACATCAAAAGATCGCAGCCTGCGGCAGCTCCTACAGGGAATGGTGTCTGATCTGTCAGCGCATTTGACCGGAATAGACGCTGCGGTGCTCTCCGGCTGTGGTTAAGATCCCTGCATTCATTTTCGTTTTCTGAGGTTGCCATGCGCTTTTGTGATCTGCTCGATGCGGTGCGCCGCCAGCCGGAACTGTCGATCCCCGCCGAATGGGCTCAGGGCCGCGCCAGTTTTGGCGGCCTCGTCGCCGCGCTGCAATACGAAGCCATGCGCGCCAAGGTGCCGGCGGATCGACCAGTGCGTTCGCTGGCGATCACCTTCGTCGGCCCGGTCGAGCCGGAAGTCCCGGTGAGTTTTGAAGTGGATGTGCTGCGTGAAGGCAAAGCCGTCAGCCAGGTGCTGGGCCGGGCGATGCAGAACGGTCAGGTGGTCACGCTGGTGCAAGGCAGTTTTGGCGCCTCGCGTCCTTCGGAAGTGGCGATTGCCGCTGAGCCTGCGCCGGACATGAAGCACTGGGACGAATGTCAGGAACTGCCCTATATCAAAGGCGTGCTGCCAGAATTCATGCGTCACCTGGCGATGCGCTGGACGATCGGCGGTTTGCCGTTTACCGGTAATTCTTCGCGGGACATGGGCGGTTGGGTACGTTTGCGTGGCGACGTGAAGGAAGAGCCAGTGACCGAGGCGCACATTCTTGCGCTGGTGGATGCGTGGCCGCCGTCGCTGCTGCCGCATCTGAAGAAGCCGGCCATGGGCAGCACGCTGACCTGGACCATCGAATTCGTCCAGCCGTTACGTGAATTGAGCACGCTGGACTGGTGCAAGTACCGCGTGGAAACCGAGTACGCCGCCGACGGCTACGGGCATGCCGCCGCCAAGCTGTGGAGCGCGGAGGGCGAGTTGATTGCCATGAGTCGGCAGACCGTCACGATCTTCGCCTGACTCAATGCCGACGGTGACGCTCCCGCCAGGCGCGCCACCAGCCGCCGCTGAGAAAGAACCGTGGAAAAGTCAGAAACTGCTCGACCAGCAAACGTGAAATCGCGTCTTTGCGATCACTGAACGGCTCGGAGGCTTGCGCCTCCAAGCGGTGCCCGTGACGCTGCAAACCTAGTGCCGCGACGATGCCAATCACGCCGATGGCGACACTGGCCAGGCTCAGGCTGAACACGCCAGAGACGATCAACAAAAACGCCACGATGAACAACGGCACGGCAATCAGGTGCAACACCAGATTGGTCGGGTGCTGATGATTGCCCGGGTACGCGCGCCATTGCCACGCGGGAAGGTTGGGGTGACGTTTGCCCATGATGTGGCTACTCCTCGATCCATGTTGATTGCATGGATGAAGAATAGGCCGGGGCGGCGAGGGCGGCGAATCGAGGTTGGCTATTGGCGTCATAGGCATGATGGACACAAAAGATCGCAGCCTTCGGCAGCTCCTACATTAGAGGCGTACACCTGTAGGAGCTGCCGAAGGCTGCGATCTTTTGATCCTCAGAGTTTCAACTGCCCAATCGCCTTGCTCAGTTCCCCAGCCAACGTCGCCAACTCATTACTGGTCGTCGCCGAATCCACCGTCTGCTGCACGGTGTTCTCGGTCACATCGCGAATGCTCACCACCGCCCGATTCATCTCCTCGGCAACCTGACTCTGCTGCTCAGCCGCCACGGCGATCTGCGTATTGCTCTCGCGCATCTGCGCCACCGCGCCGGTGATCTCGGCCAGCGCCGCGCCAGCTTCCTGCGCCTGCTGCACACAATCGTCTGCCTTATACGAACTCTCTTGCATGAAATCCACCGCGTCGCGCGTGCCGGCCTGCAAAGCCGACACCATCGTGGTGATCTCATCAGTCGAAGCCTGCACACGTTTCGCGAGGTGGCGCACTTCATCGGCGACCACCGCAAAACCACGGCCCATTTCCCCCGCACGCGCGGCCTCGATGGCAGCATTGAGAGCAAGCAGATTGGTCTGCTCGGCGATGCTGTGAATCACGCTGACCACACCGTTGATCTTCTGACTGTCTTCAGCCAGGCGTTGAATCATCTCGGCCGTCTGCTGCACGCCGCTGGATAGACCGGCAATCGAATGCTGCACGCGCGCCACCACTTGCTGACCACTGCCGGCCAGACCGTCAGCGGTCTGCGACAAATCGCGAGTGGCGCCCGCGTGCTGGGCGATGTGATAGACCGTGGCGGTCATTTCATTGATCGCCGTGGCCGCTTGATCGGTTTCACTCTGCTGGCCGAGCATGCCATGACGCACTTCGTCCATGCTCGCCGCCAGACGCGCCGCGCCGACATCCAATTGCCGCGCGGTGTTGGCGACGGTGGTGACCACACGCTGATAACCCGCCTGCATCGCGTTGAACGCACTGGCCATCTGCCCGACTTCATCTATGCAGGCCAATGGCACGCGGGCCGAGAGGTCGCCGCTTTTCTCGACGTGCAGCATTACGTCTTTCAGGGTGTTGAGTTGGCTGAGCAGGAAGCGGATCAACAGTTGTGAAGCGCCGAGCATGGCCAGCATCAGGATCAAGACGGCCACGGCGAAGTTGGCAAAACGCTCATCGAATACCTGCGTCAGGCTCGGGCCATAAGCGATCACGGCGACGCGTTGACCGTCGGCACGGCTGAACACCTCGGCGCCCATCAACGGGTTTTTGCCGAACAATGGCATCGGGTTGATCTCGATCCAGCCGTTGCTGTCGGCGATTTCCAATAACGGTTGATCGTTGAGGCGCGGCGCTTCACCGCGTTTGAAGGTCAATACTTGATCGGCTTTGGGCAGCGCTTGCCCGACCGGCCAGGCCTTGAGCAACTGCGCCTGAGCCTGCGCGGAGGCCTTTGATGCATGACTGCGCGCCTGTTGTTCGAGGTGTACGGCGTACAACACCAACAACAACGTGGTGACGAAGGCGACCGCGTTGACCGCCCAGAATTTGTATTTCAGCGAGATATTGCTAAGCCAGGCACCCATGGAGGTCTTCTCTGATAGCGGAAACAGCATTGGCAAGGTGCCAGTATTGTGCCGCTACGGAGGGATCTGGATTTGATGTGGGTCAAAAGATTAAAAGATCGCAGCCTGCGGCAGCTCCTACATTGGGAAGGTGTACACCCTGTAGGAGCTGCCGAAGGCTGCAATCTTTTGCGGCTTACACCAACGTTGGGAGATTGAAGAACGCGCGGGCGCACGCGGTGGTGTGCGCAGCCAGGTCTTCCTCGGTTTCCCCGCGATGCAGAGCAACCTCGCGCAACACCTCCGTCAGATACGCCGGCTCATTACGCCCGTTCTTCGGTTTCGGTCGCAACGTACGCGGTAACAAATAAGGCGCATCGCTTTCCAGCATCAGCCGTCCGCGTTTGATCTCTTTTACCAGCGGATGCAGATGCGTGCCCCGACGCTCGTCGCAGATCCAGCCGGTAATGCCGATGTGCAGATCCATGTCGAGATAACTGAACAGCGCTTTTTGCTCACCGGTAAAGCAATGCACCACCGCAGCAGGCAACTGATCGCGGAAGCCTTTCAGTATCTCCAGTAGTCGCTGACTGGCATCGCGCTCATGCAGGAACACCGGCAACTGCAGCTCGACGGCCAGCGCCAAATGTTCTTCCAAGACTTTCTCCTGCTGCGGACGCGGGGAAAAATCGCGATTGAAATCCAGCCCGCATTCGCCCACCGCGACCACGTTCGATTCCTTCAGCAAACTGCGCAAACGCCTGGCGCTGTCAGCGCTCCAGTCGCTGGCCGAGTGTGGGTGAATGCCAGCGGTGGCGAACAGCCGTTGACCGCTCTCATCCAGTTGCTGACACAGCTCCAGCGCCTGTTCGCTACCCTCGACGCTGGTGCCGGTCACCACCAGTTGGCAGACCCCAGCGGCGTAGGCGCGGTCGAGTACGGCCTGGTGTTTGTCGGCGAAACTTGGGTTGGTCAGGTTGACGCCGATATCGATGAGTTGCATGGTTGCTACCTCGGGCCGAAGGCCGGAAAGCATACCAGAGCTGTAGATTCATAAGAAAAGCCAAGAACTACAACGAGTTAAAGCTGTCTTTTGATGCCGCGAGACCCGTCTGATTGGCAGCAATGCCAACGCTGTGCCAGTCTCTCGCACCTTGCCAGCGCTCCAGGCGCTCTGTTTTCGTCGGTGATTTCGACCGTTGAGCGGTGAAATTGCCCCGTATTCTTTCCGGAGAGTGGATGGTTCGTCCCTCGGTTTTGTTGCTGTTGTGTGGATCGCTGCTGCTGCCGATGACGGCGGTTGCGCGCCTGCCCGGGCCGCTGCAAGCCGTGCCGGCCGCCAAGGTGCGCGATCTCTCGGAGATCCGCAGCAGTCGCGTGTTGCGGGTGCTGGTCAATCAGAGCCGCAACAGCTCCGGCGAAGTCCAGGGGCAGGCCATCGGCGTCGAATACCATCGCCTGCGCGCCTTCGAGCAATACCTCAACGGTCACGCCCGTGACGGTCAGGAAATCACCCTCAAGATCATCCCCAAATCCAAGGATCAATTGCTCGGCGCCTTACAGCGTGGCGAAGGTGATCTGGTGGCGCCGGGAGAATTGCTCGACCTGCAACCGGGTCACGCGGTGGCCAGCAGCGAACCGATCGCCAGCAACGTGCCGCTGATCCTGGTCGGCATCAAGGGCGAGCGACGCTACACCAAGGTTGAACAGCTCTCCGGTAAAACCCTCGCCTTGCCGACCGGCAGCGCAGCGGGGGAGGCCGTCAGCCAGCTGAATCAGAAACTGGCGCTGCACAAACTGGCGCCGATCAAGATCGAATGGGTCGACCCGACACTGGCGGTCGAAGATGTGCTGGAAATGGTGCAGGGCGGGATTTTCCACCTGACCATCGTCGAGCAACCCATCGCCGAGCGTTGGGGCAAGATCCTGCCGAAATTGCGTTTTGATCGGCAGTTGATGATCAGCGAGCCTGGCGAAGAGTACTGGTTCGTCCGCCGCGATGCCTCGATGTTGCGGGCAAGCATTGATCGCTTTTTGATCGGTTACAAAAAACCGTCCAACGAAGATGCGGCGTTTCTGCGCATTTACCGTCGCCTCTATCAAGTTCACTATCCATTGGCCAAGGCTGACCGCCAGCGTCTGGAAAAACTGCGCCCGACCCTGCAAAAACACGCTGACGCGCAAAAAATGGATTGGCTGAACCTGGCGGCGCTGGCGTTCAAGGAGTCCGCGCTGCAACCCAATGCCCGCAGCGGCAGTGGCCCAACCGGGCTGATGCAGATCACCCCGTCCGCCGCGCAACGCGTCGGCGTCGACAATATTCAGAATCTTGATGCCAACGTGCAGGCCGGGGCCAAGTACCTCGCGATGATCCGGCGCAAGTTCTTCAACAGTCCCAAGCTCAACGAGCGCGAGCGCATGGCCTTTACGCTCGCGGCTTACAACATCGGCCCGGAGCGGGTGCAAGGCATGCGCGCCGAGGCTCGGCGGCGCGGTTTGAATCCCAATCAATGGTTCTTCCAGGTCGAGCGCATTGCCATGGAGCAGGTGGGAATGGGGCCGGTCAGCTATGTTAATAGCGTGAACAAGTATTACTTGGCGTTCGACCGGGAGCGGGAGTCGTTGGAGCCCGGAGGACAAAAAGTAGCCTCACGCAAATGATCTAATAATTTGATTGTTATGGCGGAATAATTGCGCTTTTATCATGAAATTAACTGATTAATATAGCGGCCAACCAACACACACTTCTCGCAAAACAAGGAATGCTTCCATGAGCTCACTGATCAACAAAGTCCTGTTCACCCGCGCCGGTTACGGTCTGACCATCCTGCGCATCGCTGTCGGTGTGATCTTCGCGGCTCACGGTTCGCAAAAGCTGTTTGGACTGTTCGGTGGTTACGGTTTGTCCGGCACCGCGCAATACATGGACAGCATCGGTCTGCACCCGGGTTACCTGATGGCAACCTTGGCGGGTGGTACCGAGTTCTTCGCCGGTCTGGCGCTGATCATCGGTTTGCTGGTTCGTCCGGCGGCGCTGGGCCTGACCTTCCTGTCGCTGGTGGCGATCTTCACCGTACACATCAGCAACGGTTTGTTCATGGCCAACAACGGTTACGAATTTGCCCTGGCCCTGCTCGGTGGCAGCCTCGCAGTACTGATCGAAGGCGCCGGCAAACTCTCGGTGGATCGCGCCATCGCTGGCTGATCGCAAAACCTGGACAAAAAAAGGCCCGTATCGTGAGATACGGGCCTTTTTGTTTGTTACTGCGACTGGCTTGCTGCGCCGGGTTTAACCGCGACGGCGCAGGGCGTCGATACGCTCTTCTAGCGGCGGGTGGCTCATGAACATGCGCGCGAAGCCCTGCTTGATGCCACCGTTGATGCCGAAAGCATTCAGGGTGTCCGGCATATGCACCGGCAAGCCCTGTTCGGCGCGCAGACGCTGCAGGGCACCGATCATGGCGCTGGTACCGGCCAGACGTGCACCGGCTTCGTCAGCACGGAATTCGCGTTTACGCGAGAACCACATGACGATCGAGCTGGCCAGAATGCCCAGCACCAGTTCGGCGAAAATGGTCGCCACGTAGTAGGCGATGCCTTGGCCTTCTTCGTTTTTAAAGATCACTTTGTCGACGAAGTTGCCGATGATCCGTGCAAAGAACATCACGAAGGTGTTCACCACGCCCTGGATCAACGCCAGCGTGACCATGTCACCGTTGGCCACGTGGCCGATTTCGTGAGCCAGCACGGCCTTCACTTCATCGGGCGAAAAACGCTCGAGCAGGCCCTGACTGACCGCGACCAGCGCGTCGTTCTTGTTCCAGCCGGTGGCGAAGGCGTTCGCCTCGTAGGCCGGGAAAATACCGACTTCGGGCATCTTGATCCCGGCTTCGCGGGACAATTGCTCGACGGTTTGCAGCAGCCATTGCTCATGCCGGGTGCGTGGCTGGCTGATGATCTGGGTGCTGGTGCTCATCTTCGCCATCCACTTGGAGATGAACAGCGAGAACAGCGAACCGGCAAAACCAAAGACCGCACAGAAAACCAGCAGCTGACTAAGGTTGAGATCAACCCCGTTGGCCGCCATGAACCCGTTGAAGCCGAACAGGCTCAGGGTGATGCTGGCTATCAGCACGACCGCCAGGTTAGTGGCCAAAAACAGCAGGATGCGCATCATGGTTGTAGAAATCTCCTCAAGCTAAAGATGTAGCGTACTGCGGGGTATATAAGGTGCTGCAGCGGGCTATTCAACTGAGTGACTATTTCAAACTGTGTCCTACAGTGAATTCTTCGGTGCAAGGTTCATTTCCCACAACGTAAACCGACAGGGATGACAAACAGCCGCGACCCGTCGCGACTACGTCAGACGCACGTGATCGGTACGAGTCGCAAGTGTAGAAGGCGTACGCAAAGGGTGGGGCGCAGAAGTGTTGCCGAATCAGACAGTGCGCAACGTTCGGGGCGTTGCGCACTGCTGGCCTATCACTGGCGGTAGGACTTGAGGAAGTTGCCGATGCGGCCGATGGCCATTTCCAGATCATCGACGCGCGGCAGGGTGACCACACGGAAGTGATCCGGCCACGGCCAGTTGAACGCCGTGCCTTGCACCACCAGCAGCTTCTCGGAGAGCAGCAGGTCGAGGACGAATTTTTCGTCGTTATGGATCGGGCAGACTTTCGGATCGATTTTCGGGAACGCGTACAGCGCGCCCATCGGCTTGACGCAACTCACGCCCGGAATGTCGTTGAGCAATTCCCACGTACGGTTGCGTTGTTCCAGCAGACGCCCTTGCGGCAGCACCAGATCATTGATGCTCTGATAGCCGCCGAGTGCGGTCTGAATCGCGTGCTGGCTCGGCACGTTGGCGCACAGACGCATGTTCGCCAGCATGTCGATGCCTTCGATGTAGCTCTGCGCGTTGTGTTTCGGCCCGGAGATGGCGATCCAGCCCGAACGGAAACCGGCCACGCGGTAGGACTTCGACAGACCGTTGAAGGTCAGGCACAGCAGATCCGGGGCCAGCGACGCGGTGCAGATGTGCACGGCGTCGTCATACAGGATCTTGTCGTAGATTTCGTCGGAGAACACCACCAGGTTGTGCGCGCGGGCGATTTCCAGCATGCCCAGCAACACTTCCTTGGAATACACCGCGCCGGTCGGGTTATTCGGGTTGATGATCACCATCGCTTTGGTGTTCGGGGTGATCTTGGCCTTGATGTCGGCCAGATCCGGGAACCAGTCGGCGCCTTCGTCGCACAGGTAATGCACGGCGTTACCACCCGCCAGGCTCACGGCCGCCGTCCACAGCGGATAGTCCGGGGCCGGCACCAGCACTTCGTCGCCGTTGTTGAGCAGCGCCTGCAGCGACATCACGATCAGCTCGGACACGCCGTTGCCCAGGTAGATGTCTTCGATGCCGACACCTTCAACCTGCTTTTGCTGGTAGTACTGCATCACCGCTTTGCGCGCGCTGAACAGGCCTTTGGAATCGCTGTAGCCTTGCGCGGTCGGCAGGTTGCGGATCACATCCTGAAGAATTTCGTCCGGCGCCTCGAAACCAAACGGTGCCGGGTTGCCGATATTCAGCTTGAGGATGCGCTGGCCTTCCTCTTCCAGACGTTTGGCGTGCTTGAGCACCGGGCCGCGAATGTCGTAGCAGACGTTGGCGAGCTTGTTCGATTTGCTGAACTGCATGGCGATGTGATCCCGAAAATGAACGATCCAGACGCTGTATGAACTACCGTACTGGGATTCCTGCGTTTGCATGCCAGACGGGTGCCGGAACGTGACGCTGCAAAAAATCCGTTTGAGTGCATGTAACGCGGCTGCCAGACTGGCATCAAATGAGGCGCAATCATACGTGCCGCTCGATCCGTGGAAAAGGTACAGATCGGGCTTTTTCAGCCGCTGAGGTGTGATGATGGAAAAGTTGGAAAAAACCCTGGAAGAATGGCGTGAGATGCTCGACCCCGAGCAGTACAACGTTTGCCGTCTCAGTGCGACCGAACGACCGTTCTCCGGCAAGTACAATGCGACCAAAACCGACGGTGTTTATCATTGCGTGTGCTGCAATGAGCCACTGTTCGATTCCAAGACCAAATTCGACTCCGGCTGCGGCTGGCCGAGCTTCTACGCGCCCATCGGCGAAAGCGCGATGACCGAAATCCGTGACACCACTCACGGCATGATTCGCACTGAAGTGAAATGCGCTCGCTGTGACGCTCACCTGGGTCACGTATTCCCGGACGGCCCGCCGCCGACGGGTCTGCGTTATTGCATCAATTCGGTGTGCCTGAACCTCGAACCACGCGAGTAACCTCACGATAAAACCCCTGTAGGCGCTGCCGAAGGCTGCGATCTTTGATCTTGCTTTAAAAAACAACGTCAAAAGATCGCAGCCTTCGGCAGCTCCTACAGGGGTGTAATCCGATAAATTAAATTGCACACAATTTAATTGCTCGCTATGTTTGCCCTTTGCCACTTCCTGCGGAGCCCGACCCATGAGCGACAACCTGCTGAATATCCCGTGCACCACCATCAAGGGTGAGCAAAAGACCCTGGCCGACTACGCCGGCAAAGCGGTGCTGGTGGTCAACACAGCGAGCAAGTGCGGTTTCACCCCGCAATACAAAGGCCTCGAAGAACTGTGGCAGACCTACAAGGATCAAGGCCTGGTGGTGCTGGGCTTTCCGTGCAATCAGTTCGGCAAACAGGAGCCGGGCAATGAAGGCGCGATCAGTGAGTTCTGCGAGCTGAATTTCGGCGTGAGTTTCCCGCTGTTCAAGAAGATCGACGTCAACGGTGCCGATGCGCACCCGCTGTTCGTGCAGTTGAAAAAACGCGCACCGGGCCTGCTGGGTTCGCAGGGCATCAAGTGGAATTTCACCAAGTTCCTGATCGGCAAGGACGGTCAACTGGTCAAGCGTTTCGCCCCGACCACCAAACCACAGGATCTGAACGGCGAGATCGAAGCGCTGCTGAAATGAACAGCCTGTCCGTCGATTCGATGCAGCTCGACAACCAGTTGTGTTTCAAGCTGTACGCCGCATCTCGCGCAGTGATTCGCGCCTACAAGCCGATGCTCGATCAGCTCGGCCTGACCTATCCGCAATATCTGGTGATGCTGGTGTTGTGGGAGTGGCAGGAAAGCGCCCCGGAGCAACCGACGGTGAAAGCGCTGGGCGAACGTCTGGCACTGGATTCCGGGACGCTGACGCCGTTGCTCAAGCGTCTGGAGCAAATGCACTGGGTGCAGCGCCAGCGTTCGGCCCGCGATGAGCGAGAGGTGCATTTGAGCCTGACGCCCGCCGGGCAAGCATTGCGCGAGCAGGTCGGGCCGCTCAAAGCGAAGTTGTTGTGCGACAGCGGTGTGGATCTTGATCGGCTCAACGAATTGCGCAACGGCCTCGATCACTTGCTCGGGCAGATCAAGGCTTTGGCGTAATCGGCACCCATTGATCAAGCAGCGCTGCCAGTTCTTCGCGGCGAAACGGTTTGGCCAGATAGTCGCTCATGCCCGCCGCGCGGCAGCGTTCTCGTTCTTCGGACATGGCGTTGGCGGTCAGGGCGACGATCGGCAATTGCGGCCAGCGCCCGCTCTGGCGAATCTGCCGACTCGCTTCGTAGCCGTCCATCACCGGCATGTTGCAGTCCATCAGCACCATGTCGAAATCATGGAATTCCAGTTGATCCAACGCCTCGGCACCGTGAGCCGCGACCACCACTTCGCAGCCAAGCTTGCCGAGCATGCCTTTGGCCACCAGTTGATTGACCGGGTTGTCCTCGACCAACAGAACACGAGCTCGCCGAAGCGAGGGTGCAGCCTCCAGAGGTGTATCACCGACAGCGGTGATGTCCGCTTGCAAGGTTCTGCGCAGATTCTGATACAGCGCGTTGCGAGCCAGCGGTCGCGCCTGCTGCTGCAGTGGCGCCAGCGCCGCGGCTTCTTCGCTGGGCAGAAAACTGCCATAAGCGGTGACCAGTAAAATCGGCGCCTTAATGGTGGGGCGCAGGCCGAACAGGCATTCCGGGCAATCGGTGATCAATACGTCAGGCGTGCGGCCCAGCAATGAATCATCAATCGTGCACTGGTCGTATTCGATGCCCCAGCCCGGCAGCAAACTTTTCAGCAGTTCCGCCAGGCCACTGCTGCCAGCGGTGATGGCGAGGACTTTGCCGTGCAGCGGTGCCGGAGCGATCGCGCGGGTATGGCTGGGCAGCGGCAATTCGGCGCAGAACTGGCTGCCGAAACCGGCTTCCGAACTGATCGTCAGACGGCCCTGCATGGCTTCGCACAGGTTGTAGGTCAATGCCAGACCCAGCCCGGTGCCGCCATATTGCCGAGTAATGCCAGCGCCAGCCTGAGTAAACGGCTGGAAGATTTTCACCTGCGCTTCCTGCGCGATGCCAATCCCGGTGTCACAGACTTCGATGCGCACGCCATCCTTATAGGCCGACAAGCGCACATCGACGCGACCGAAACGGGTGAACTTCAACGCGTTCGACAGCAGGTTGCTGACGATCTGCCGAACCCGGGTCGGGTCGCCGAGTACCAGCGCGGGGAAGTGCGGATCGATCAGGCAGGTCAGTTCGACGCTCGGCGCAGCATTCTGCGAGAGCAGATTGGCGGTGTCCTCGACCAGCGCACCGAGGTCGAACGGAATGTGTTCGAGCTCCAGTTGACCGGCATCGAATTTCGACAGATCGAGAATATCGTTGAGCAATTCCACCAGCACTTTCCCCGAGTCGTGGGCGATCGCCAGTTGTTGTTGCTGTTCGGCATTCAGCGGGCCGTCCAGCGATAGCGCGATCATCCCCAGCAAGCCGTTGAGCGGCGTGCGAATTTCATGACTCATGTTGGCGAGAAACGCCGAGCGTGCCTCGGCCATGTCCAACGCGGTGCTGCGGGCGACTTCGAGCTCCTGATTGGATTGGCTGAGCCGCGTGTTGATCGCCTTGAGTTCAGCGGTGCGCGAGGAAACGATGGTTTCCAGTTGGCTGAGGTAATCGGTCAGGCGGTTTTCCGCGTTGCGGCGCTGCTGGATTTCCGTGGCGATGTTTTCGAATTGCTGATTGGCGACTTTGACCAGCACACCAATTTCGTCATTGGCATGCCCGGCGGGGCATTCCAGGGTTGTCGGTTCTGCGCTGCGCGGGTCGCGACTGCTGAGTTCGCGAATCACCCGCACCAGTGGTTTGGTCAGCATCACGTAGAACAACGCCAGCAGAATGCCGGTAAGAATCAGGCTGCGGGCGAAACCGTTGAGCAAGGTGATTTCCGCCCGGCGCAGAAAGCGGCTGCCAAAGGCGTAAGTGTCGACTTCAAGGCTCAGCACCCCTAGCGATTCGGTGGGCAGGTGGTCGAGGTAGAGGCGGTCTTCGAACTGGCGTTTGGCGCCGAACAGGGCGTCGCTGATCATCCGGTAGCCGCTTTGCAGTTCGGGACGTTTGACGCTGGCCAGTACCGTATCGTTGTTATCGGTCAGTTGCGCGGAAATGATGGCCGGCGAACGCAGCAGGCCGAGGGTGAGTTCCTGGGCCAGTTCGGCGTCGATGTTGTAAGCGATGCGAGACGCCGGATTGTGGCTGATTTCCAGCAAAGACAGGATTTCACGGTTGATGGAAGCGTCTTCACTGGCATAATCGATGCCGATTTGCAGCAGGCTGAGCAGCGTGCCCAGAATGAACCCGACCAGCACAGTAAGCTTGGCTTGCTTGTACGACAGCCGTTGGGTGAATTTGATATCCATGGGGTGTTGAACCACTTCCGTTTCCCTTCGCTGCTCAAGCATAGTCGATCATGTATGGATACCGAGGTTCCCGAATCGCCTTGTAACAAGGCTGGGTGCGGGACTTTAAGTCTGTGTGTCGTGGCTGGATCGCCATCATCACTGTGAACGAGCCCGAGGAAAAGACGTGGATTCCCGATTGAATGCTTTTCTTGAACGCGCCGAGTCGGTTCTGGCGCGGATCGAACCCTTGTTGCCTGCACCGCGTCCGGTGATCGACTGGAACACTTGCCTGGCCGCGCGCTGGCAGCGTGACGGGCGCAGCGGTTATTTGCTGCCGCTGGAAGTCAGCCTCGACATGCGTCTGTCCGACCTGATCGGCGTCGACCGTCAGCTCGAACAACTGGGCCGCAACACCCAGCAATTCCTTGACGGCATGCCGGCCAACCACGCCTTGTTGTGGGGCTCGCGCGGCACCGGTAAATCCTCGCTGGTGCGCGCACTGCTGGCGGAACACGCCGCAGCCGGCCTGCGTTTGATCGAGATCGAACGCGATCATCTGGCCGACCTGCCGCGCGTGGTCGAGCAGATCGGCAAGCTGCCACAGCGCTTTGTGTTGTTCTGTGATGACCTGTCGTTCGAGTCCGGCGAAGGCGATTACCGCGTGCTGAAAAGCGTGCTGGACGGCTCGCTGGAACAGGCGCCGGACAACGTCTTGTTGTACGCCACTTCCAACCGTCGTCACCTGGTGCCGGAGAAGGAAAGCGACAACGAAAACTGGAAACGCGTCGACGGCGAGTTGCACCCAAGCGAAGCGGTGGAGGACAAGATTGCTCTGTCGGATCGCTTTGGCCTGTGGCTGTCGTTCTACCCATTCACCCAAGAACACTTCCTCGACGTCGTTGAACACTGGATCGGCCAGTTGGCAGCCAAGGCCAATCTGAGCTGGCAGCGCGACGAAGAGCTGGACATCCTCGCCGTGCGTTGGGCCACTGGCCGCGGCAATCGCAACGGACGTTGCGCGTACCAATTCGCCCGCTACTGGGTGGGACTGAAATTGTTGGAGCACAAGGCATGATTGATTTGCAACAAAGCGGCCAGGGTCTCGAAGGCTATGGCATGTTGGCCGCGCAACTGGAATCGCTGCTGGCGGACGAACGCGATTTCATCGCCAACGCCGCGCAGTTTTCGGCGTTCCTGTTTAACCAGCTTGATGACCTGAACTGGGCGGGCTTCTACCTCAACCGCAACGAAGAGCTGGTGCTCGGCCCGTTTCAGGGTCAGATCGCTTGCGTGCGCATTCCGTTTGGTCGCGGTGTCTGCGGCGCGGCGGCAGCAACCTTGCAGACGCAGCGAGTCGAAGACGTTCACGCGTTTCCCGGCCATATCGCTTGCGACAGCGCGTCGAACAGTGAACTGGTCGTGCCGTTGGTCAAGGACGGCCGCCTGATTGGCGTGCTTGACCTCGACAGCCCGAGGCTGGCGCGTTTTGGCGCTGACGATCAGGCTGGCATCGAGCAACTGGCGGCGATTTTCCTGCGCCTGACCGACTGCTGATCATGCGCTGACGCCAGCCTTGCGGAGCAGGCTGGCGGGATCCACCGCATCGATCTGCTGCGGATCGAGAAAGCGCGTGGCGTACTGCAAATACACGCCTTCGTTGATGAACAGGCCGAACAGCTCAGGATCAATGTGCGACTCGTGGCTCATTGTCGCCATGATGTTCAGCGCCTCGCTCAAGGATTTGGCCTTTTTGTAAGGCCTATCTGCCGCCGTCAGTGCCTCGAAAATATCGGCAATCGCCATCATCCGTGCCGGCAGGCTCATTTCTTCGCGTTTCAGACGTTTCGGATAACCGGTGCCGTCCATTTTTTCATGATGGCCGCCGGCGATTTCCGCGACGCTGTCCAGATGCCCGGGGAAGGGCAGATGGCTGAGCATCAGGATCGTCTGCACCATGTGATGGTTGATGATGTAGCGTTCTTCGCGGGTCAGCGTGCCGCGGGTGATGCTCAGGTTGTACAACTCGCCGCGGTTGTATTTGTAGCGCGGCACGTCGAGTTTGAAACCCCACGGATTGTCTTCCGGAATCAGCTCACTGTCGGCGCGTTCGAGCAAGTGTTCGGGCTTGTCCGCAAGCAGTTTTTCCCGCACTGGCAGAGTCGGCGCCGAGGTTCGCGACTGGCGACGGTTTTCTTCCCATGACACCCCCAAACGATCGTCGAGTGTGCGCATCCATGTGCGCTGGCCCAGCTCATTCAGTCGTTGCAGATCCGCTTCGGCCATCGCCTCACTGCCCAGATTGCAGCGGGCGACGAAGGCGAAATCGTCATCCAGTGCCGACAACGTGGTGTCGCGCATAACGCTCAGCTGTTCTTCGTTTCCGCCCATGGCCAGTGCTTGCCAGTAGCTGATCCACGCATCGCGTTTGAGCACCTCAAAGCGCGTGCGAATCTCATGGATACGGTCGTTGATGGTCTCCAGTTTGGTGGCTTTGTCGACTACGTATTCAGGCGTGGTGACCTTGCCGCAATCGTGCAGCCACGCGGCAATGTGCAGCGCCTCCCATTCATCTTCGCTGGGTTGATAGGCCTTGAAAGCTGGCGCATGGCTGGCGGCTGCTGCGTGGGCGAGCATTAGGGTCAGTTCCGGCACGCGCTGGCAATGGCCGCCGGTGTAGGGGCTTTTTGCATCGATGGCGCCGGCCAGCAATTGAATGAAGGCGTCCAGCAGTTGTTTCTGTTTGGCCTGCAACCGTTGGCTTTCGATGCTCACCGCGGCGGCGCCGGACACGGCCTGGAGAAAGGCGATGCGATCCGGTCGCAGTTTTTCCAGATCGGCGGACGTGCCGCTGTCGTTCACCAGCAAGATCAGCAGACCGATGGTTTCGTTGTGGCGGTTGCGCAGGCGAATGCCGATCAGGTGCACGCGCGGCGAAGCCATCGCGAGCAAGACTTTTTGCAGGTCGCCGGCCTGTTCGAAACCCAGGTTGCTCACCACGTTGTCGGCGTGTGCCAGTTGCTGAAACCATGCCGGACCTTGATGTGCCTGCAGGTCGTGGCCCTGAATAGCGAAATCTTCGAGGGTTTGCGCGGTGCCGTCGATGACCACCCCGTAAGGTTCCATGCGGTTGCCGTCGCTTTCGCGCAGGTAGATCAGGCCTGCCTGAGCCTGGGCGATCTGCACGGTTTCGAACAGCACTCGCTGTAACAGCGGCGCGAATCGAGTCTCGGCGCAGAGGCTGTCGGTGATGCGGAAGAAACTCGCCAGCGTGTCTTTCATTCGCGCCATCGACACACTCAACTGATCGACTTCCAGCACCGGTGAGCGTCGGGTCAGGGGGAAATTGAAATCGAAACTGCGAATTGCGTCGGCCTCCTTGACCAGCGCGTGCAGGGGTTTGACCAGAATTCGTGAGATCAACCAGCCCAGCGGCAGGCACAGCAATAACGTCGCGAGGGTAATCAGCGCGCCTTGCCAGCGCATGCGGTACGCGTCGACCAGCAACTCGTCCTCTGGCACCAGCAAGGCCAATTGCAGACCGCGCGGCCCACCTTCCTGCATGCTGCTGCGGGCGACGATCCATTGGCGACCTTCGGATTCCAGGCGATTGCCTTTGTGCGCGCCGGACAGCAACGCATGCAATTGCGGACTGAGATCAGTCACCTTGGCCAGCCGTGCGGTGCGATCGTCGACGATCAGACGGCTGCTGTCGGGGTAGGCCACGGCATTGCCGTCGGCATCGAACAAGGCGATTTCGGTGGCCGGGGTGACCACGTGTTTGGTCAGGGTCGCGGACAGCGCTTCCAGCGTCAGATCGGCGCCAATCACGGCGTTTTCGCCACTGCGCCGGGCGAGGGTGGTGCCGACATTGTGGGTGGAGAAAAATACGTAGGGTTCGGTGGTGATTTGCTCGGCCTGCTGTCGGGCGCTGGTAAACCAGGCGCGGGTACGCGGGTCATAAAGGTCTTCGGGGTTGTCCTGTCGGCTGATCGGCGTGAGCGATTGATCAAAGAACAGCGATTGCGACCGTGGCTGGCCATCGGCACCGTGCTCAATGCTCCAGACCTGAAACGCTGCGGCCTCCGGTGCTTCGAGCAGGGTTTTCAAAGCACCATTGCGCAACGGTCGCACCATGAAGAAGTCACCGTTTGCATAACCCAGATACAGCGAGGCCAGGTCCGGATTGTCCGTCAGTGACTGGCTGAATGGCCTGAGCAAAGGCAGGCGCTGTTCCAGCGCCAAGGCCTGTGTGGCTGGGTTGTCTGCCAGCAGGCTGAGCAGATGGCGAATCGGCTGATAGGTGGCGTGCAGGTCGACGCGTACATCCTGTTCGATGCGGTTGAACAGCTTTTCGCTGCTCGAGAGGATGATTTGCGTGGTCTGTCGGTAATTGAACAGTCCCAGGATCACCCCGGTAAGCAGCAACAGAAATGTGAACATGACGCTGATGTGCACATGCAGGGGGAACCGGCGTTGTTCCGGGCGCAGTGGGCTGGGCATTTCTGGCTCTCCAAAAGGTTTAACTCACTGCTCAGCGCCCAAGCATAGTTAAGGCACAGTCATTTTGCCTTGGTCGGCCAATGCCAATTGTTGCTGCAACGCCTGCTCCAGTTCGAGCATCACCTGATTGCTCGCCGCACAGCGCCGCGCAATCTCGTCTGCCGACATTGACTGGTTGCAGGCTTGTTCCAGTGCGTCGCAGCATTCGATCACTCGCGAAGCCTGTGCAATGCGTGCCGCGCCTTTGATCTTGTGGGCGACCAGCGCCAATGCCTGGCAGTCGTTCTGCGGCGACAGCGCGAGTAATTCTTCACGGTCGAGGCGGCTGCTTTTGAGCAACTCGGCCAACAATCGGCGACCCTGTGCAGGGTTGCCGCCGGTCAGCAAGTTCAGGCTTTGCAGGTTGAATGCCGGCGATTGAGGGGCCGGGGTGATGCCGTCCACCCAGTGGCTCAGTTGGCTCAGGCTCAAGGGTTTGAACAGGCAGTCGTCCATCCCGGCCTGTTTACAGCGCAGGATTTCCTCGGGTTGAGCATTGGCGGTGAAACCCAGCACCGTGCACGGCGGGCTTTGGTTCTGCTGCTCATGCAGGCGTATCGCGCGGGTCAGGTCATAGCCATTCATCAACGGCATGTTGCAGTCGGCGATCACCAGATCGAATTGCCCTGCTTTCCACATGTCCAGTCCGCTGCTGCCGTTTTCGGCGAGGCTGCACTGGTGCCCCAGAAACTCCAGTTGCTGACACATCAGCAGACGATTGGCCGGGTGATCATCCACCACCAATACGTTGAGTGGGGCGAGTGATGCCTTGATCGGCGGCTCGGCTTTGCGGGTGATCACTTCGGCGGGAAATGTTTCCAATGGCAGGGAAATACACACCTGAGTGCCGATCCCGGGATGGCTGCTCAACTGCAGTTTTCCGCCCATCATTTCGCACAGGCTGCGACTGATCACCAGACCCAGACCCGCGCCACTGCGGGCTTGCTGAGCGCTGTTCTCCGCTTGGGCAAAAGGCTCGAACAGACGCTGCTGATCTTCGGCGCTGATGCCGACGCCACTGTCTTGTACGGTCAGTTGCATGAGTGAGCGCGCCGGATCGTCGGTTTTCATCAGATCGAGAGTGATCCTGATTTGGCCATGCTCGGTGAACTTGATCGCGTTGCTGATCAGGTTGGACAGCACTTGCTTGAAGCGCAGCGGATCCAGTTGCACGTCGACCGCCAGTTGCGGCGGGTTGAACGTCATGTGCAGTGACAGGTTTTTTTGCCGCGCCAGACCATCGAAGATGCGCGTAACGGACGCCACCGTTTCGACCAGGTTGACCCGCTCCGGGCTCAGGCTCAGGCGTCCGGATTCGATTCGCGCGATGTCGAGGATGTCGCCGATCAACCCCAGCAGATCCTTGGCCGAGTGGTAGGCGGTATCGATCGATGAGCGATCGGGGTGCTGCTGATCCATGCGTTTGAGCGTCAGTTCGAGCATGCCGATTACTGCATTCATTGGCGTGCGGATCTCGTGGCTCATCGTCGCCAGAAAGGTACTTTTCGCACGATTCGCATCGTCGGCCTGCTCTTTGGCCGTGCGCAGTTCCTCGAACAGCTGGCGGCGTTCGCTGATGTCGATCCAGCCGCCGATGATGCCTTGCACGTCTGCGCTGGAGTCACGATAGGGCAGGATCCAGTGATAGATCGTCAGCCGCCGATTGCCGATGTGCAAGGGACGGTCGAGCACCAGCGGCTTGCCTTGGGCGATGACTCGCTGATAATCCGCCTGGAATGCCTGGGCTTCGAAGGCGTTGCTCAGCGTGCCCTGCATGACGCTTTTGCCGATCACGTCTTCTCGTTTGGCGTTGAAGGCTTCGAGGTAGCTGTCATTGCAGCTTTGCAACAGTCCTTGCCGGTCACGCACGTAGATCGGGTGCGGCGTGCCATTGACCAGTGAACGCATGAATTCGAACTGGTCGTTGAGCGCCCGTTCCGCGGCTTTGCGCTGGTTGATCTGGCGGCGCATATAAGCGTTCCACGCCAGCAACAACAGCAGAACCACGCCGGCAGCCCCGATAACTTGATAGAACAGGCGTTGATAATTACGCCAGGTGTTCTGCGAAGCCGAGGTGTAGCCGCGCCAGCGACCATTGATCACACCCAGTTCTTCGGGGGCGATGCTCAGCAGTGCTTTGTTGATGATCGAACTCAGCTCGGTATTGTCGCGCGCCGTGGCCAGAGAAAAGGCAGCCTGACCGGTGCCGATGGTGGTGGTGATCTGCAGCGCCCGCTCGAAAATCCGCGAAGAGATGAAGTAGTTGGCGATCACCAGAGAATTCACCGCGCCTTCAACATGACCTTCGGCCAGCAGCGAAACCGCGCTGAAGGTGTCCGGTGTCTCGATCAACTGGATGCGTGGAAATTCGCGGCGCAGGTACTCGACCATTGGATTGCCTTGCGCAATCGCGATCGGTTTGTCTTTGAGCTGGCCCAGATTGGTCGGGCTGCCCGCACTCTTGCGGGTCAGCAGGACGTAAGAGTTTTCCAGATACGGGCGACTGAAAGTCAGGGTCTCTTCGCGCTCGGCGGTCGGCAGCAGCGCTGCGATGAGGTCGGCCTGGTGGTTGTCGATCTGTTTGACCATTTCGGCATCATTGCGGCTGCGTCGGATGTCGAAACGCAGGCCGGTACGCAGACGGATCAGCTCCAGCAGGTCGGCGCTGATGCCGCGAAAATTGCCCTCGCCGTCGAAGAACGTCAGCGGCGCGTAAGCCTCGTTGACCAGTACGCTGACCACGGGATGCTGCTTGAGCCAGGCCTCTTCGCGGCGGGTCAGTTGCAGTTTCTGATCGGTCAGCAACATGTCGCTGCCGGCGCTCCAGCGTTTGGCGATGTTCTCGCGCACACTGCGCGGCACTGCTTTGAGTACCGTGTTGATGACGTCCAGCAACTGCGGATTGTTGCGGCGCACGGCGAAGCTGAACCCTTGGGCTTCCTGTTTGCCGAAGTTGGCCATGCGCACGTTGTTGAGGTAACCCTTGTTGATCATGTAGTGCGTCGACAGGGTGTCGCCGAGAAAGACATCGGCCTGGTCGAATGCCACCGCGTTAATTGCGTTCTGGTACGACGGATAGCAGGTGATTAGCGCTTTGGGGTACAGCGCCTTGACCTCGGCCAGCGGCAAATAGTGATAAACCATGCTCAAACGCAGGCCGGCCAAGCCTTCGCTCAGGGAGCGGGTTTCGCCTTCGCGTGTCACCAGCACCGGTTGGTCGACCGCATAGGGCTCGGACAGAGCCAGATTGGCGTTGCCGGCTTCGTAGCCGTTCGCCGTTCCGAGCAGATCGACCTGGCCATCCAGCAACGCGCGAATAGCGGCATCCCGCGAGGGGAATCGTTGAATGCGGATCGGCAGTCCGGTGGCTTCGCTGAGGAAACCGGCGTAATCGGCAGTCAGACCTTCATAATCGCGGCCACTGACGGTCATGTCGAACGGCGGGTAATCCGGTGCCGAGGTGCCCAGCACCAGTTCGCTGCGGGTGTGCAACCACTGTCGTTGCGACGCCTCGAAGGTGACCGATAACGATTCGCCGGTCGTGCGACTGAATAAGGCATACACCGGTGATTCGCCAACCATGGCGAACACGTTTGAGCTCAGCAACAGGCTTGCACTCAACGCTATTAAATAGTCCTTTAAACGACTGGGCATGCGGGCTCTCACACGAGTGCGTTACGTTTGGCCATTTCGATTAGTTCAACAAGGGATTTGGCTTTGAGTTTTTGCATTAAGCGTTTTTTGTAAGTGCTCACGGTTTTGTTGCTGAGAAACATGCCTTTGGCAATTTCCTTGTTAGTCCGTCCTTGGGCAAATAGTTGTAACACCATGAGTTCGCGGTCGTTGACCGATTTGAATAATTCAAGTTCAGCATAACGAATGTCATCGCTACGTACAGGATTCAATGCCTGACTCGGGAAATAGTTGTAACCGGAAAGTACTGCCTTGATTGCACTGACCAGTTCACTCAAGTCTTCCTGCTTGCACACGTAACCCGAAGCGCCGGACTGCATGCAGCGAATGCCGAACAAAGTCGGGCACTGGGCGGTGAGCACCAGGGTTTTCAGGCAGGAACCCATGGCGTTGAAGCGGGCCAGCACTTCGAGCCCGTCGAGCTTGGGGATACTGATGTCAAGGATGATCAGGTCAGGCATGCACTCGCGCACCATTTGCATGGCATCGACCCCATTATCGGTTTCGCCGACGACCTTATAGCCTTCATGTTCCAGCAGCATGCGAACGGCAAGACGGATGACCGGGTGATCGTCGACAATAAAAACGGAGTTCATAATCAAATCCCATACAAGCACGAATAAAGCGCGCACCTTAGCTCAGATGTATGAACGCTCGTATGAGCGGACATGGCTCTAGGTGCGTTATAGGATAATTCCTACAATTACTTGGGAATGGGACTACGGGTGATTAGGTTTGACGTAAGGATGGGCTGTTTCAAATGTCGCGGGTTTGCGCAGAGTGTTTTGCAAGTGCGGGTCGCAACTGGGGTTTTATAGTGTGTTTAATATTTGTTTGAATTACGCCGCAAAAGAGGGTGCATCATAGCTAGCAGAGACCTTCGATAATGATTACACCCGACCGGCGCCGGTCGGGTGCAAACGGATCAATGACTGGAGCGCCCGGTCATTTCCAGTGCCATGTCGCTGGCGTAGCTGTCGGTCATGCCGGCGATGAAATCGATCATGCGCAGAAACGAGCTGTGTAACGACGCCTGTGGATCCGGCGCGTTATTGCCCAACAAGTCGAGGATGCGGCGGCTTTTGAACGACGGCGTGCGGCCATTGTGTTGTTCCAGCGCGGCGCCACAGAACGAGTTGAGGAGGATTTCCAGCGTGGTGTACGCGCCGATTTCATGCAGGGTTTTGCGCTTGTCCTGAAAGATCTTTTTGCGCGCAATGTCCTTGGCATTCAGTACGCAACGCTTGGCCGGGCCGTGCATGTGCTCAACCAGGTCGCCGTGCAAGGTGCCGGCGAGGAGGGCGTCTTGCTGTTCGACGAAGGCCCGCGCCGCCGCGTTTGTCAGGTGTTCGATGGCTTTGCCGCGCAGGATTGCCAGTTTGCGTCGACGTGAATCCTGCGGGCCGAGCTGGCGATAGGTTTCCGGCAGGTCGTCACCGACCAGACCGAGCAGCAGCGATTCGACCTCGGCGTACTCCAGCAGCTCCATCTCGAGGCCGTCTTCGAGGTCGATCAGCGCGTAGCAGATGTCGTCGGCGGCTTCCATCAGATACACCAATGGATGACGCGCCCAGCGCTGGTCTTCGATTTGCGGAAGACCTAGCTTATGAGCGATCTGCTCGAGCAGCGGCAATTCGCTCTGGTAGCAGCCGAACTTGTGCTTTTTGTAACCGAGGGAATCGGCGTGACGCGCAGTCCACGGGTATTTCAGGTAGGTGCCGAGGGTGGCGTAGGTCAGACGCGTACCACCGTCGAACTGGTGGTATTCCAGTTGCGTGAGCACGCGGAAACCCTGGGCGTTGCCTTCGAAATTGAGGAAGTCTCCGCGCTCGGCCTCGCTCATGCCATCGAGCCAGCCACGTCCGGCGGCCTGTTGGTACCAGTGGCGAATCGCATCTTCGCCGGAATGGCCGAACGGCGGATTACCGATGTCGTGAGCCAGACATGCCGATTGCACGACCATACCGAGGTCAGCGGGGTCGCACCATTCCGGCAGAGCACTGCGCAGGGTTTCGCCGACGCGCATGCCCAGCGACCGGCCGACGCAACTGACTTCCAGCGAGTGGGTCAGGCGCGTGTGAATGTGATCGTTGCTGGTTACCGGGTGCACTTGCGTCTTGCGTCCCAGGCGACGAAACGCGCCGGAGAAAATAATGCGGTCATGGTCTTTGTGAAAAGGGCTGCGCCCGAGTTCTTGCGGGCTGTGCAGCGGCTTTCCGAGGCGTTCGCGGTTGAGCAGGGTTTGCCAATCCAAGGCTGATTCTCTCCGTCTGGATAACTGATGCCCTAGCTTCCCGGTTCAGCCCCGTGCCTGCAAGCGGAACTACAGTCCCGCCGCATCAATGTCGATCAGCAGCAGTCGTTCACCGTTGTCGAAAAACTGTCCGGCGGTGAGGCAGTACTGGTTGCTGGTGGCATCGCGGTAGGTGTTCGACAGGGTCAGACGGCGTTCTTCCCAGCCTTCGGCGAGCAGATGGTAGAAGTACGGGCGCCACGACCAGTTGTGCCCCAGATAGCGGTTGTCGGCGAACCAGCCGTTCTGCCGCCATTCCAGATTGGGCGTCAGTTGTGTGCCGTGGCGATCGCATTGGTAAAACCGCAGCAGCCACGGAAAGGCATCCAGTTGCGGCAATGCAGTCAAGGGCGCGCGGGCCTGAGCCCAGGTTTGCAGGATCGTCATCAGTTCGCTGAGTTGCTGGCGCATCTGCATCAATCGCCCGCGTTCGTTGAGTTTCTGCCGGACGTAGCGTTGGCGAAGTTCAGCGAAACGTTGCACAAACGCATCGGCGGGGAAGAAGTCTTGCTGGGCACGTGCGAACAGAAAACCTTGCACGTAGCGCGAGCCGCACTCCAGGGCAAAGTTCAGCTGCGCTTCGGTCTCGACACCTTCGGCGATGATCCAGCAGCCTGTCTTTTCTGCCATCTGTGCCAGCGCTTTGACCACGTCACTGCTGGGCCCGCCCAACGCGGCCGCCTGGAACAGGCGCATGTCGAGTTTGAGGATGTCTGGCTGCAAGGCCAGCACTCGATCAAGCTGCGAATAACCCGCGCCAAAGTCATCAATGGCGATTCGTGCTCCGGCCTGACGATAGCGCGCGACCACTTCTGCCAGGCGTTGGCTATTGCCGCCCAATTCGGTGATTTCGAAAACGATGCGCTGCGGATCGACGCCATGCCGGGCCAGTTGTTTGAGGCTGGGCAAGGCTTGGTCGGGGCGCAGACGACTGATCCAGCGTGGCGACATGTTCAGACTGAGAAACCAGTCTGCCGGCGCTTCATGCAGACGGCTCAAGGCGTTGTCACGGATCTGCCGGTCGAGGCGGCGCAGGGCGATGGCCGGCACGCGCGGGTCGGCGAAAAGCGGCCCGACCGAATTCAGTTGTCCATCAGCCTGACGCAGGCGGCCCAATGCTTCAACGCCGGCAATGCGTCCGGTGGCAGTATCGATAAAAGGCTGAAAGCAGGCGAGCGGTTGCCCGTCGATCACGGGGCCTCCTTAGTCGTTCTTGTTCTGGTTGAACCCTGCCGACCGGGTAGGCGTGCAGGATTGAACCTCTGGATAAGAGGTTCATCCCGCCGGTGTTGCAAGAATGTAGCCAGATGCGTCAGTTCAGCGTTTGCCAGAGCTTTGCATGACCAGTCTGATCAATGGCCCAAGGCTGGTGCCGAGACGGATCAGACGGGTCAGACCACCGACGCCGCCGCTTTTCGCGCCTTTGCCGGTGATGAAACCCAGCAGCGTTACCGCCGCCACACCCCATAACGGCGCGTGTTTGATGCCGAAGCCGCCTTGCAGGTTTTGCGTCATGCCGCGCATGCGCTGCAGGGGTTGCAGCACTTGCGCGGTTTCGTGGCGGATTTCCTGACGGTGCATTTCCATGCGCAGACGGATCAGTGCCTTGCGCATTTCCCGTCGCGAACCATTGTGCGGAAGTTGAGGCAGGCTCATGGCAGCAGGCGCTCCCGGTCGTTGGCCAGCTCTTCGAGCGTGCCGTGGAAAGGCGAGGACTCATCGAAGATCGCGGCCTTCAGGCGCAGCCCGCAGAAGATCGAGGCCAGGGTGTAAAAGACGCACAGGCCAATGATCGCGGCGAGACGATAGGTGTCCCAGAAGATGATCATCACCAGCGTCGATAAACCCACCAGCAACAACAGGGCAAAGACCAGCGCCAGGCCTGCGAACAGCAACAGGCTGACGGTACGTGATTTCTGCTCCTGTAATTCAATGCCGAACAATTCGACATGGCTGTGCAGCAGACCGAGAACGGCGGCGCCCAGACGCCGCGTGGAGGAGGCGGTGCCCGCTGTCGGGCCGGATTCACCGATCGACATGATCAGCGCCGAGTGGCCAGCAGGCCAATAAGGAAGCCGACGCCAGCGGCGATCCCCACCGATTGCCAAGGGTTGGCCGACACGTAGTCTTCGGTAGCGGAAACCGCAGCCTGACCGCGTTCGCGCAGGGTGTCTTCGGTCAGCTTCAGGGTTTCGCGGGCGCGCAACAGGCTGTCGTGGATCTGCTCACGCAGTTCATCTGCCTGATCGCCGGCCAGGGTGGCGGTGTGCTCGAGCAACCGTTCGGTGTCGGCGACCAGTGTCTGGAAGTCGTTCATCAGGATTTCTTGAGCAGTCTTTGCCTTGATGCTGGCCATGGGTGGATCTCCGTAGTTGGCGTTCTGATGCGTTCGAGTATGAGCCTTGCGCGAAGGTTCAGTACAAATGACTGGTACAACTTTTGCTATCTCGTGGTGCGTGGCCCGGTCGCTGTGCGCTGTTGCCGGGCGTGCGCGCTGGAAAACCTTAACTCAAATAATCCCGGTACGTGTCAGGACATCGACCGCGTGCGCCAAAGCAGTTCACTGGACAATCCCTTCAGTGACTGCGTGGTCGCAACTTGGTGCATGAAATGTCCGCATGAACCGCTTTGGTGCCTTTTTCGCCTTTAGGTCTGCCTGCTTATGGAAAATCTGCAAAGCGCTGTGGACACCCTGGTGCACAGCTCCAACACCTTGTTCATTTTGATCGGGGCGGTGATGGTGCTGGCGATGCACGCCGGTTTCGCCTTTCTGGAAGTCGGTACGGTTCGCCAGAAAAACCAGGTCAACGCCTTGGCGAAAATCCTCAGCGATTTCGCCGTCTCGACCCTGGCCTATTTCTTTATAGGCTATTGGCTCTCTTACGGCGTGACCTTCATGCAACCGGCGGCGGTACTCAGCGCTGATCACGGTTATGGTTTGGTGAAGTTTTTCTTCCTGCTGACCTTCGCGGCGGCGATCCCGGCGATCATTTCCGGTGGCATTGCCGAGCGCGCGCGCTTCGTTCCGCAGTTGTGCGCGACGGCACTGATCGTGGCGTTCATCTATCCGTTTTTCGAAGGGATGATCTGGAACGGTAACTATGGCCTGCAAGCGTGGCTGACGGCGCAGTTCGGCGCGCCGTTCCATGACTTCGCCGGTTCCGTGGTGGTGCATGCGATGGGCGGCTGGCTGGCGCTGGCGGCGGTGTTGTTGCTCGGGCCGCGCAATGGACGTTATCGCGATGGACGCTTGGTGGCGTTTGCACCGTCGAGCATTCCGTTTCTGGCGCTGGGTTCGTGGATTCTGATTGTCGGCTGGTTCGGCTTCAACGTGATGAGCGCGCAGACGCTGCAAGGCGTCAGTGGGCTGGTGGCAGTCAACTCGTTGATGGCGATGGTCGGCGGCACCATGGCGGCGTTGATCGTCGGGCGCAATGACCCGGGCTTCCTGCACAACGGCCCCTTGGCCGGTTTGGTGGCGATCTGCGCCGGTTCCGACTTGATGCACCCGGTGGGCGCATTGGTCACCGGCGCGATTGCCGGTGCGCTGTTTGTCTGGTGCTTTACCGCCGCGCAGGTGAAATGGCGTATCGACGACGTGTTGGGTGTGTGGCCGTTGCACGGTTTGTGTGGCGTATGGGGCGGGATTGCCTGTGGCATCTTCGGCCAGACCGCGCTCGGTGGACTCGGCGGCGTCAGCCTGATCAGCCAGTTGCTCGGCAGCGCGCTCGGCGTTGCGGTGGCGCTGATCGGTGGCTTCGTCGTGTACGGCGCGATCAAGGCCTTGCATGGGCTGCGCCTGAGTCAGGAACAAGAGTATTACGGCGCCGATCTGTCGCTGCACAAGATTGGCGCGGTGAGTCAGGACTAGGCTTCTTCATCGTCGGCACCGGGATAAAAACCGTGCAACAGACGATAGCGGTCGATGCGCACTTGATCGACTTGTTCCTGCACCTGATGTGCGGGCAGACCGAGCATGATCAACGCGTGTGAGGCGAGCATCAGGCTCGACTCCAACAGCTCCGGCACCACCTCGGTGGCGCCGGCGGCTTTCAGTTCACTCCATTGGCTGTCGTCGCGGGTGCGCACCAGAATCGGTATGTGCGTGTTGAGTCGGCGCGCTTCTTTGAGAATGCCCAGGGCGACATCGCTTTGATCGACGGCGATCACCAACAAGCGGGCGCGCAACAGGCCGACAGCGGTGAGCAGATCACCGCGCGCGGAATCGCCATAATGCACATCGCTCTCGCCAGAGGCCGCTTCCTGAACACGCACCGGGTCATTGTCCAAAGCAATGAATGGTTGCTTGGCATTGCGCATGAAGCGGCCAATGGATTGGCCGACGCGACCGTAGCCACAGATCACCACGTGCTTGTCGAGGTCAGCGTTAAGTGCGCTGATCTCCTCGATCTGCGCTTCCTGATTGGGCTTGCGGTGCAGGGCGGCGGCGATGCGTGGTGCGGCGCGTAACAGCAGCGGCGTCAGCACCATCGAGCAGAACGTCGCCGCCAGCAGCAAGGCGCCGAGCCTTTCCGGCAGCAGACTGCTTTGCTGCATCTGAGCCATCAGCGCGAAGCAGAACTCGCCGCCCTGGGCCAGGGCGAGACCGCTGCGCCACGCGGTTTCGCTATCGCTACCGCGCCACTTCACCAGCAGCGCGACGACGATCCCCTTGATCACCATCAAACCGACCGTGAGCCCGAGAATCAGCAAGCCATCGCTGACAAACAGTTGCAGGTCGATCAGCATGCCGATGCTGACGAAAAACACCCCGAGCAAGATGTCGCGGAATGGCCGGATATCGGCTTCGATCTGATGCCGGTAATGACTCTCGCCGAGCAACATGCCGGCGAGAAACGCGCCGAGGGCAGGGGACAAGCCGAGCAAGTGCGTCAGCCACGCCGTCAGCAGTACGATCACCAGCGCCAACAGCACGAACAATTCCGCGGAGCGCGAAGCCGCCACTTCATGAAACAGCCGTGGCAGCAACCAGCGACTGGCGAGCAGCAGACCGACAAACAGCACCACGGTTTTCGCCAGCGTCAGCGGCAGGGCCCAGTACCAGGCCTGTGCGCTGCTGCCGGCGAACACCGGCACCAGCGTCAGCAGCAAAACCGCCACCACGTCCTGAAACAGCAACACGCCGACCGCATTCTGGCCGTGGCTGCTGAACACTTCGCCGAGACTGCCGAGTTCCTTGGTGACAATCGCCGTGGACGACAACGACAGCCCGGCGCCGAGCAACAAAGCGGGCGTCACCGGCATGCCCAGCAAAATCAGGATCAGACCCAGAAGCGCGGTGCTGATCAGCACCTGCTGACTGCCCAGCCGGAACACCACTTGGCGCAACGCAATCATCTTCGATAGAGAAAATTCCAGCCCGAGCGAAAACAGCAGGAACACCACGCCCAATTCAGCCACGTCCGGCAGATGCTCACTCTCGTTGACCCAATCGAATGCACTCGGCCCGACCAGCAAGCCCACGCACAGGTAACCCAGCACCGGTGGCAATCGCAGGCGGCGGAACAGGGCAATCACCACGAGGGACGAGGCGAGGATGATCAACAGGTTGGCAAACACTAGACACTCCGATGTCAGGCTCTGGCTGTTCAAGCGTAGAGGCAAAAAGAGCGGGAGGATCACGTAATTGCGATTTCTGCGGACTGATTTGCATCAGGGTTTTGCGCGCAAGCGCTGTCGGAAAGGCTCAAGCCTTTGGGCGGCGGTGGGTCGACGGGTTTTGCGCTGCGGCCTAGAATAGGCGCACTCTTTTTGTGGTCGAGCCCATCATGCCTCCTGAATGTCAGCTGTTCGGCACCCTTGGATGCCATTTGTGCGAATTGGCCGAAGCCGAGCTGATGCCTTTTGTCGAGCACGGTTTGCTGGTGGAACTGGTCGACATTGCTGACGACGAGTCGTGGTTCGAGGCTTACAGTCTGCGCATTCCAGTGCTGCGCCGCGTCGACACCGGCGCGGAGTTGGGCTGGCCGTTCAACGCTGATCAGGTTGTGGCGTTCCTCCAATAGTCGGTTTTCTGCATCCTCCCCGCCGGTCGCGACCGCGCATCCATTCCTTGGCAGTTTGCCAAATATTCGGTTACTGTATGTTCATACAGTAATTGGGTTGACCTGCTGCATTCTGTGTTTTTTGCAGGGCGTGAGCTGGTGAGCCGGACGTCAGAGGGATGCACCGTGGTCAATGTCGAACAGTTGAAGAACAGCGTGAACCGGATGTCGGTTGACGTGGTGCGCGAGGCCGTCGCCGAATTGCGCCTCGACGGCTTGGTCACGGAAGGCAAGACGCCCTTCAATAAAGTCCATTTCAATACGTGCTTTGCCGAGATCGAGGCGCTGTTTCAGCGTGCCGGTTATCACAAGCAACTCGACGTAGTCGGTTATCAGGGCTTGCTTTACGCCTTGTATGACCCGGGTCGCTGGGAGGCGGTCGAGGTGTTGCGCTGGCTCAAGGAGTTCACTGAGGCGGCGGCGCTCAAGTCGATTCCGGCGTGAGGATTCTGCGCTAGGTTCGTTTCCCTCAGTGTTGGATAATGCCGGCCTGCACTGAGGGTTAGAATTCTCGTATGTCCACATCTCCATTTTCCGCTGCACACAATCAGGCCAGCACCCTGTATCTGCCACCGGGTTCCTGGTCGACGGTGCTTGATTGTTTGTGCGAGCACTTTCGGGCCATCGGCCGTGAGCAGTGGCTGGATCGTATCGCCCGTGGCCGAGTGCTCGACGGTAATGGTCAACCGATTTCGGTGGATCTGCCTTACAAGGAAGGTCTGCGCATTCACTACTTCCGTGAAGTGCCGGACGAGAAACCGATCCCCGTGGTCGAGTCGATTCTTTATGCCGACGAGCATCTGGTGGTGGCGGACAAACCGCATTTCCTGCCAGTGACCCCGGCCGGTGAGTACGTCGAACAGACGTTGCTGCGACGCTTGATTCGGCGTCTGGACAATCCCCATCTGGTGCCGCTGCACCGCATCGACCGGCACACCGCCGGGCTGGTGATCTTCTCGGCTAATCCGCAAACGCGCTCGGCTTTTCAGTCACTGTTCCCGACCCGGCAGATCGACAAGCGCTACGAAGCCATCGCGCCAGCGCTGCCTGAGCTGAATTTCCCGTTGGTACACAAAAGTCGACTGGTCGATGGCGAGCCGTTTTTTCGCATGCAGGAAGGGCCGGGCGTCAGCAATACGGAAACGGCGGTCGAAGTTCGCGAGAAGAACGGCGATCTGTGGCGCTATGGCCTGTACCCGGTCACCGGCAAAAAACATCAACTGCGTGTGCACATGAGCGCATTGGGCGCGAGCATCTGCAACGATCCGTTTTACCCGGATGTGTTGAAAGACGTTGAAGATGACTACGCCAATCCGCTGAAACTGTTGGCGCAGGGCCTGCGCTTCATCGACCCGGTCACTGGCGAGGAGCGCGAATTCGAAAGCCGCATCACCTTGCAGTGGTGATGTCGCTTATAGCTGCTGATTCTTGACACTGTACGGTCACGTTATCTAGCATGTGTTTATGCGCCGATTTAAACAGCTACTTGCGGGGCGCCAGGTGACTTCAACAGTTGCCGTCAGAAGCCGGAACAGGGCTTCGAAATACCGCTAAAGCGCTGGTTCGGTGTTGCCTCTCACCTGCCATGCAGACTTTTGAGGCAGAGACACGACCAATGAATGCACTACGCCCTCCTGCACGTCCCGCGCCGATCACCGCGCATATCACTCAACGCAACCCGAAAATCCTGCTTGGCGGCAAACATCAGCCGACGCTGTTGCGTTATCTCGATGGTTGGCCACGCCGCAGCGGCGGCCCTGCCGCATTCCTGATCCAGTTTGTCCAAGACGGCGAGTCGCTGGCGCGGTTTGCCAGTGACAGTTTTGATCTGGCAGTGATTCAGGCGCCAAGCGCGGAAGACGCGCCGGAAATGATCAAGCAACTGACCCGCGTTGCGCGGCAAGGCCTGATCACCCGCCGCTGATTTTTCAGAGATATTCGATCGCCACGATGTAGACGAACTGTTCTCCGGTCGGCGTTTGCACGCGCACCTCTGCGTCTAGCGCCTTGCCGATCAAGGCGCGGGCCAGTGGCGAATCGATGCTGATCAAACCGAGTTTCAGATCCAGTTCATCGGGGCCGACGATGCGGTAACGCGATTGCTTGCCGTCTTCGTCCTCGATCGTGACCCACGCACCGAAGTAAACCTTGTTCGGGTCGCTGGGTTTTTCGCTGACCACCTTGAGTGCTTCCAGACGTTTGGTCAGAAAGCGCACGCGGCTGTCGATCTCGCGCAGCATCTTCTTGCCGTAGGTGTATTCGGCGTTTTCAGAGCGATCACCTTGCGCCGCAGCCTCGCTGACCGACTGCGTCACCTGCGGGCGACGCACATGCCACAGCTCATGGAATTCGGCACGCATCCGCGCTTCACCTTCGGGGGTGATCAGCGCGGTGCCAGCGGGGCGGGGAGGGCGGTAACGACTCATGGCAACTTCTTGTGGTTAAGTCCGCTGGAGTCTATCAACCCTCGCGCAACACTGTCAGCGGACTTGCGTTGAGCGCCCGGCGCGTACCGAATACACCGGCGCCACCGATCAGCGCCGCGCCTATCAATGGCAGCACCAACAACCATGGATGCGGATGCCACGGCAGGTCGAAGGCGTAGCGATAGAGCACCAGACTCACCACTTCCGAACCGATGGCCGCGAGCAAACCGCTGACCGCGCCGAGCAAACCGAACTCGATGCGCCGCGCCTTGATCAGCAATTGCCGTTCCGCGCCCAGCGCACGCAACAACGCGCCTTGGCGAATACGTTCATCCAGCGTCGCTTGCAGGCCGGAAAACAACACCGCCATTCCCGCCGCCAAAACAAACAACAACACATATTCCACGGCCAGGGTGACTTGGGCGAGGATGCTGCGCAGCTGTTCGAGCAGGGCTTCGACCTGCAGGATGGTCACCGCCGGGAAGGCGCGCGACAGCTCGACAATCTGCTGATCATGACCCGGTGCCAGATAGAAGCTGGTCAGGTAGGTCGCTGGCAGATCTTTCAAGGTGCCGGGCTGGAAGATCATGAAGAAGTTCGGCTGGAAGTTATCCCAGTTGATCTCGCGCAGGCTGGTGACCTTCGCTTCACGATTGACCCCGCCGACAGTGAACACCAGATGATCGCCAAGCTTCAGTTTCAGACTCTCTGCAACTTTACCTTCGACCGACACACCGGGTACGTCGTCCGACGGTTGTCCGCTCCACCATGACCCTGCGGTGATTTTGTTACCAGTGGGCAAATCGGCAGCCCAGGTCAGGCTCAGGTCGCGTTGTATCGCACGATCCCCCGCCGAATCCTTGCTGACGATCTGCTGTACCGGATCGCCGTTGATGCTGATCAGTCGGCCCGGCACTACCGGATAAAGCGGCGCCGCTTGGGCTGACACATTGATCAGGTGATCGCTGAACGCCTGTTTATCGGCGGGCAGAATGTTCAGGGCAAAGTAGTTAGGGGCATTTTTCGGCAACTGGTTTTGCCAAGTGTCGAGCAGTTCGCCACGCAGTAGCGCGATCAACGCCATCGACAACAGGATTAAACCGAAGGCCAGCGATTGACCGGCGGCGGCCAAGGGATGACGCAGCAACTGCCCCAGACCCAGGCGCCACGGCAGCGAAGCGCGGGCGAGCATCCGGCGCAGACTTTTCAGCAGTAAGAGCAGCAAACCGCCAAGCACCAGCGCGGCAACCACACCGCCGCCGAGCAAGGCAAATGTCAGCAGCAGATCCAGACTCAAACGCCACATGATCAGACCGAGTGCGCCGAGTGCCACGCCATAAACCATCCAGGTGCTCGACGGAATAGGCAGCATGTCGCGACGCAACACGCGCAGCGGCGGTACGCGACCCAGTGCCGCGAGCGGCGGCAGGGCGAAACCGGCCAAGGCTACGAGCCCGGTGCCGATCCCGGCAATCGCCGGAAACAATCCGCCCGCAGGTACATCGCTCGGCAGCAAATCATGCAGCAGTGCGAACAAGCCCAACTGCGCCAACCAACCGAGCAGCGCACCGCTGAGGGCAGCGAGCAAGCCAAGTACAGTCAGTTGAATACTGAACAGCAGCATGGTTTCCCGGCGCGACAGTCCGAGGCAGCGCAGTAACGCGCTGGCATCGAAACGGCGGCTGGCAAAACGGTTCGCCGACAACGCCACTGCTACACCGGCCAACAGCACTGCGACCAGGCTGGCCATGTTCAGATAACGTTCGGCCTTGCCCAGCGCGCCACCAATTTGCCGGTTACCGTCGCGGGCATCCTGAATGCGCTGATTGGCCGCAAGGCCCGGTTTGATCAGTTGCCGATAGGTTTCCAGCGCCTGCGGTTCGCCGCGCCACAGTTCGCGATAACTCACCCGGCTACCGGGTTGCACCACGCCGGTGGCGGCGAGGTCGTCGAGGTTGATCAGGACCCGTGGGGTCAGGCTATAAAAGTTGCCGGCGCGATCCGGTTCGTAAGTCAGGATGCGGGTCAGCTTCAACGTCTTCATGCCGACGTCGATGCTGTCGCCGATCTTCAGATCCAGCGCTGTCAGCAAGCGTGCTTCGACCCAGGCTTCGCCGGGCTGCGGTTCGCCGCCGATGTCTTCAGGGGCGAAGGGGGCCGGCGCACTTTTCAGTTCACCGCGTAATGGATAGGCGCGATCGACGGCTTTGATGCTCGACAACTGTATGCCGTTGTCGGTGGCGATGACGCTGGAGAACTCCACCACTTGCGCATGATTCAGGCGCAACTCGGTGCCGCTTTTGATTTGTTCCTCGCGGGCCGGTGAGCTGCCTTCAAGCACTAGATCGGCGCCGAGAAACTCGGTGGCGCGCAACATCATCGCGCCGTTCAAACGTGCGCCGAAGTAGCCGATGGCGGTACTGGCCGCCACGGCCACCACCAATGCAAAGAACAACACGCGCAATTCGCCGGCGCGGGCATCGCGCATTAATTGGCGAATGGCGAGACTGAACAGACGCAACAGCGGCAAACGTGCCATCAAGGCTCCAGAGGGGCGACCAACAGCCCGGCTTCAAGACGGATCAGGCGCCGGCAGCGATGGGCCAGGCGTTCGTCGTGGGTCACCAGCACCAGGGTGGTGCCGCGTTCCTTGTTCAACTCGAAGAGCAAGTCGCTGATGCGCTCGCCGGTGTGGCTGTCGAGGTTGCCGGTGGGTTCGTCGGCGAACAGCACATCAGGCTCGGCGGCAAACGCTCGGGCAATCGCTACACGCTGCTGCTCGCCACCGGAGAGCTGGCGCGGCGAGTGGGTCAGGCGCTGGCCGAGGCCGACGCGCTGGAGCAATTCGGTCGCACGCTCACGCGCGTCTTTGCGGCCGTCGAGTTCCAGCGGCAGCATGACGTTTTCCAGCGCATTCAGGCTGTCGAGCAATTGAAACGACTGAAATACGAAGCCAACGTGCTCGGCGCGAATGCGTGCGCGCTGGTCTTCATCGAGATTGCTCAGGCTTTGCCCGGCGAGAATGACTTCGCCGCTGCTCGGCAGGTCGAGGCCGGCGAGCAGGCCGAGGAGGGTGGATTTGCCGGAACCGGACGCGCCAACGATGGCCAGGCTGTCGCCCTTGTTCAGTTCCAGGCTGAGTTCGTGCAGGATAGTCAGTTCACCTTCCGCGCTGGGAACCACTTTGCTGAGGTTCTTCGCGGTGAGAATGCTTGAGCCCATGGAGAATCCGATGCGTGTGTGGTTTTTGAGTGCTGGCCTGGCCGTTATGTGCATGGCCCAGAACGCAGCGGCGGGTACTGTCCTGATCGTTGGCGATAGTATCAGCGCCGGTTTCGGGCTGGATACCCGCTTGGGGTGGGTGTCGTTGCTCGAACAACGGCTCAAACAGGAGGGTTTCGACGATAAAGTCGTCAATGCCTCCATCAGCGGTGACACCAGTGCCGGAGGCCAGGCGCGCCTGCCGGCGCTGCTTGCAGAGCATAAGCCGGAACTGGTGATCCTCGAACTGGGCGGCAACGATGGCTTGCGCGGAATGCCGCCAACTCAATTGCAACAAAATCTTGCCTCGATGATCGACAGCTCGCGCCAGAGCGGCGCCAAGGTGTTGTTGCTCGGCATGCAACTGCCGCCCAACTACGGCAAGCGTTACACCGATGCTTTCGCCGAGGTCTACGGCAAACTCGCCGACGATAAAAAGATCCCGCTGGTGCCGTTTTTCCTCGACGGCGTCGGCGGTCATCCGGACTTGATGCAGGCCGATGGATTGCACCCGGCGGTCGGGGCTCAGGGCAAGTTGCTGGAAAATGTCTGGCCGACGCTAAAACCGCTGTTATGAGGCTTTTCTAAGGGCAGGCTTTCGGCTAATGTGGCGCCCCCTTATTCGGAGCCCCAGATGTCGCGTTCTGCCTGGTCCCTGTTTGCCTACCAACTGATCGAGCCTGACGAGCAGCTGGATCTGTTCGCCTGCCAGGAAGTGCGGGTGCATTTGGTGACGCGTCAGCTCGAACTCGGTGGCTCGGCTGATCGAACCCTGTGTGGCAGCCTGCTGCCGGCGCAACCGCGCTGGTCGAGTGTTGATCGCCGGGTGTTTCAGGATCAACGCCTTTGTTCGTTGTGCCGGGCGATTCTGGAGTCGCAGAAGCGTGGCACGTCGCCGATCTGGCCGGAGCTGCGTTTCGAGCTTTGATCTTGTAGGAGCCGAGCTTGCTCGCGAAGAGGCCGTGTCAGTCAACACTTCTGGCGACTGACACAGCGCCTTCGCGAGCAGGCTCGCTCCCACCCAAAGCACCTTGCATCGCCTGCTGCAGGGTGGTCTCCCCGAAATTTCAAAGTGCGGTGTACAATCGCGCTCTTATACCCTTGATGATCATGCGAAGGATTTTCCGGATGTTGCCGCGCTTGCCTGCCGTCACCCGCTGCCTGTCACTTGCCGCCCTGTGTGTGGCCGGTCCCGTTGCTGCATTGGAGTTCCCCCTGCCACCACCCGGTGAAGACATCATCGGTCAGGTGCAGGTGATCAAAGCCAAGTACGAAGACACCTTCGCCGATCTGGGCACGACCTACGATCTGGGCTATTCGGAAATGGTCGCGGCCAACCCGGGCGTCGATGCCTGGTTGCCGGGCGCCGGCACAGAAATCGTCCTGCCGACCCGTTTCATCCTGCCGCCGGGCCCGCGCGAAGGCATCGTGATCAACCTCGCCGAGTACCGCCTCTACTACTTCCCTAAGGGCAAGAACGTGGTTTACACGTTCCCGCTGGGGATTGGCCGTGAAGGTTGGGGTTCGCCGATCGCGCACACCACCATCACCGCGAAGACGCCGAACCCGACCTGGACGCCGCCAGCGTCGATCAAGGCTGAGCACGCCGCTGATGGCGATCCGCTGCCGAACGTCGTGCCGGCCGGCCCGGACAACCCGTTGGGGCCGTTCAAGTTCAACCTCGGCACGCCGGGTTACCTGATTCACGGTTCGAACAAGAAATTCGGTATCGGCATGCGTACCAGCCACGGTTGCTTCCGCATGTTCAACAACAACGTGCTGGAGATGGCCAGCATGGTGCCGGTCGGCACGTCGGTGCGCATCATCAACGATGCCTACAAGTTCGGCAGCAGTGGCGGCAAGGTGTACCTGGAAGCGCACACGCCGATCGACGACAAGGGCAACCCGTCGGTGGTCGACAAACACACGGCGGTCATCAATGCGATGCTCAAGCGTGAAGACGTCACCAGTAACCTGCGGGTGAATTGGGATGTAGTGCGCGATGTGGTCGCCGCTGAAGATGGTCTGCCGACAGAAATCGGCACGCCGAGTGCGTCGGCACCGATTGTCTCGAGTGCGCCGATCGATCTGCAGCAGTAAGCTGGCGATCAAGAACCCGTCGATGCCCAAAGCGTCGGCGGGTTTTTTATTGCCCGGACAAAAGTATCAGGCACAAAAAAGCCGATCCAGACATCGGATCGGCTTGATAACAATCCCGAAGGACTATTACTTGCGGCTAGCTTTGTCCAGCATGCGCAGAGCACGCTCGTTAGCTTCGTCAGCAGTCTGTTGTGCTTTTTGAGCAGCAGCCAGAGCTTCATCAGCTTTACGGTAAGCTTCGT